>CALAFV010000115.1 GCA_937891445.1 uncultured Phycisphaerales bacterium
GTGCGTGATCGCGCCCCGAGCCCGCTTCGCTGTCGCGGGGGCGGGTTGCGTCGGCTTACACTCCTGCCGTGCCGGTGCCTGTGCCGCCCCGTCGCCCGTCCCCAAGGAGACCACCCATGCCCGCCACCAACGGTGATCGCACCAAGGTCGCCCTCGTCCTCTCCGGCTGCGGCGTCTTCGACGGTTCGGAGATTCATGAGGCCGTCAGTTGCCTCATCCACCTCTCCCGCGCCGGGGCCGAGGTCGCCTGCTTCGCCCCCGACATCCAAGCCCCCGCCGTGAACCACCTGACGGGGCAGCCCGAGCCGGCGCCGCGGAACGTGCTCGCCGAATCCGCACGCATCGCCCGCGGCAAGATCGCTCCGCTCAGCCAGCTCCGCGTCGCCGACTTCGACGCCGTGGTCTTCCCCGGCGGCTTCGGCGCCGCCAAGAACCTCTGCGACTTCGCGACCCGCGGCGCCAAGTGCGAGGTCAATCCCGAGGTCGAGCGCATCATCAAGGAGTTCCACGGCGCCGGGAAGCCCGTCGGCATGTGCTGCATCGCCCCCGTGCTGGCCGCGAAGGTGCTCGGCACGGCCGCGGGCGGGCCGGGCGTGGAGGTCACCATCGGGGACGACGCCGGCGCCGCCGCGGCGGTCGCCGAGATGGGGTCGCGCAACGTTGTGCGGACGGTCACGGAGGCGCACGCCGACGACCGCAACGCGGTCGTGACCGCCCCGGCGTATATGTACGGCCAGGCCGCGGTGCACGAGGTCTATGAGGGGATCGGCCGGATGATCGAGGGCGTCCTCGCGAGGATCGGTGCGCCCGCCCGCTGATCCGGCGGTGCGCGGGGGAGCGGTTCGGTAGCGACACTGACCCAGAACCCGGAGCATCCGGCGCCTGTCGGAGCGCTGCCGGTTTTGTCTTCCGGCGCGTCTACCATCGCCTCCGTCCATGCTCGTCACCGAGAAACGCCCCCGCGTCCTGAAGTGGTTCCACGCCGGGCCGCTCCTCTACGGCGACTGGGGCACCAGCCGCCTGTACGTCCTGGGGCTGGCCTTCTTCTTCACGGCGCACGCCTCGGTCGTCTTCCTCGTCGCCATCGGCGTCCTCATGGCCGCCGTCGCGTGGGCGTACACCGTCATCTGCCGCTGCTTCCCCGACGGCGGCGGCGTCTACACCGCCGCGCGACAGGTCAACCCGCTCCTGGGCGTCATCGGCGGCACGCTCCTGCTCGGCGGCTACATCATCACGGCCGCCATCTCGACGGTTGTCGCGCTGCGTTACTTCGGCCTCCCGCCCGGCATCACCGTTCCGCTGGCGATCATCATCATTCTGGCGCTGGGGTTCCTCAACTGGTTCGGTCCGCGCATCGCCGGCCGCTTTGCGCTGGTGATCGCGTTTGTTGCGCTTGGCGCGTTCCTCATGGTCGCGGCGATGAGCCTGCCGCTCGTCGGCGCCGGCCTCCGCACGATCTCGCTCGAGGCCTTTCCTCCGCTCGCGGAGGCCTGGGTCGATTTCACGCGCATTTGCCTCGCGATGGCCGGGATCGAGGCCGTCGCCAACATGACCGGCATCATGCGCCGTCCGGTGGCTCGCACCGCCCGGCGCACGATCCTCCCCGTGCTGGTCGAGGTCGTCCTGCTCAACATCCTCTTCGGCCTTGCCCTTGCGGGGCTCCCCGGCCTGGTGGACCTGCACACGCCCGACGCCGTCACCAACGCCGGCGTTCAGCCTCCGCCGGAGGTCGTCGCCTACCGCGACGCCGCGATGCGGGCCGTCGCCGTTGAGGCCGGGCGCATGTGGCTCGGCGCGACGGCCGGCACCGGCCTCGGCCACGTCGCCGCGTTCATCTTCGGGCTGCTGCTGGTCTCCGCGGCCAACACGGCGGTGATGGTCACCGTCTCCGTTCTGTATTCCATGGCCCGGGACCACGAACTCCCTCGCGGCCTGACGAAACTCAACTACTCCGGCGTTCCCTGGGTCGCTCTCATCATCGCCTGCCTGGCTCCGATCGCGGTGGTGGTTGTTCAGAGCGACGTCGAGGCTCTCGCCGCGCTCTACGTCGTCGGCGTCTGCGGCGCGATCACGACCAACATCCTCTCCTGCGCGATCAACCGCGCGCTGGCCATGTCGCGGATCGAGCGCATCGGCCTCTGGGCGGTGGGGGTCTTCCTCGCCGCCATCACCGTGACGATCCTTGTGACCAATCTCAACGCGACCGTCTTCGCGGGCGGGCTCGTCGGTGTCGTTCTCGGCGCCAGGGGGACGCGCCAGGTCATCGCGGCCAGGGAGAAGCCGCCCGTCCCCACGCCCGAACGCGGCTGGCTCGCCGAACTGCGCGAGAAGCCCGTCGAACTCGACCCCTCGCGCCCGCGCATCATGCTCGCCGCCCGCGGGCACGGCCAGGCGGAGTTCGCCGTGGACCTCGCCCGTCGGCGCAACGCCACGCTGTTCGCGATCTACGTCCGCACGCTCCGCGTCATCGACGTTGCGCCGGGCACCGTTCCTCGCGTCGAGGACGACGAACTGGCCGTCGAGTCGCTCGGTTACGTCGCGATGCTCGCGCGGCGTTACCGCGTGCCGTTCGTCCCGATCTACGTCGCCAGCGCCGATATCGCTGAAGAGATCCTGGACTACACCGTCACCTACGGCTGCGACACCCTCATCATGGGCAAGACGCGGCGCGGCCCCTTCGCCCGCGCGCTGGAGGGGGACGTCATCACGCGCGTGGCCGCCGCGCTGCCGAACGACGTCGCCCTGATCACGCGCGACCCGAGCCCCCATCCGCTTCCGCCGCCGCCGGAGGCTCCGCCGGAGCCCCCGCCGCAGAAGTAACAGTGCGTCGCCGCGCAGATGTGCCGGCGGGGTCTACCACGTCGGCAGGGCGCACGAGCCGCCGTGCTTGAGGTGGTAGTCCTGGTGGTACTCTTCGGCTTCGTAGAACGGGGTCGAGGAATCCGCCGCGACGACCTGCGTCGCGATCGTGCGTCCGGCGAAGCGCGGGTTGGACCGCTGCTGCTCGGCGATGAACGCCCGGGCCTGCTCCGCCTGCTCCGGCGTCGCGGCGAAGATGGCGGACCGGTACTGCTCGCCGACGTCGGGCCCCTGGCGGTTGACCTGCGTGGGGTCGTGGAACTTGAAGAACCACTCCAGCAGTTCGCGGTACGTCACCCTCGCTGGGTCATAAACAACCTTCACGGTCTCCGCGTGTCCGGTATCCCCGGAGCAGACCTGCTTGTACGTGGGGTTCGCCGTGTGGCCTCCCATGTACCCGCTGACGGCGTCGATGACGCCGGGGACCTGCTGGAAGCGGTCCTCGACGCCCCAGAAGCACCCGCCCGCGAAGTACGCGGTCTCGGTCTTGATGGGTTGGGACCGCTCGGGGAGCGGCGTGCCGCGTTCCACGAACTCAAGCGACGCCGAGTTCATGCAGAAGCGCAGGCCGGTCGGGGTCTGCGGCGCATCGTCGAAGACGTGGCCGAGGTGGGCGCCGCAGCGGGCGCAGAGGGTCTCGACCCGGATCATGCCGTGCGAGGTGTCGCGCTGGGCGCGGACGTGCGCGGGGTCGACCGGCTTGAAGAAACTCGGCCATCCCGTGCCGGAGTCGAACTTGCTGTCCGAGGAGAACAGCGGCAGGCCGCAGAGGCGGCAGATGTACGTGCCTTCCTTCTTGTTGTCCAGGAGCGTTCCGCAGAAGGCGGGCTCGGTGCCCTTGGCGAGGATGATCTTCGCCTCCTCCGGCGTGAGTCGCTCGGCCAACTCTTCGACACGCTCCGGCGGGAGCGGGGTGATGTCGTAACCGGACTTGGAGTACACCGGGGCCTGCGGCCCGGAGGCGGGGATGGTCTTCACGTCTGGATTCTCCGTCGGTGGCGAGGCGGCGGGCAGGCCAGCGCCCAGCACGAGGGCGGCGCCGAGCAGCGCGGCCGCGAGGAAGAGCGCAACGCATGACAGGACCCTCATCCGAGCGCCTCCTGGTTCCCCCGATCCGAGCCTGCCCCGAGCCTCCCTTCCGTTGCGTCTTGAAGCAAACAAACAGCGGTATCAGTGTATTCGACGGCGCCGGGGGCTGGATGACCCGCGGCTGCGCCGCGAGGAACGCGCGGCGGCCGATGCCGCGTGGGCGCTTCGAGCGGCGGACGGGTGGATGAGCCGGGCGGCCCGCCTCTCGACCGGGCTCACACCTCCACGACCATGTACGGCTTGCCGCCGAGCCGCTTCATGACCTCGATGGAGCAGTTGTAGACCGGCACGCCTTTGGGTGTGTGCCCCTGGGGCTGGCCGTGGTGGGCGTGGCCGTGGAAGGCCGCGACGACCGGGAAGCGGTCGATCGTCTCGGCCAGTCGCGAGCAGCCGAGGAAGGGGTACACCTCCACGTTCTCTCCGCGGACGGTTTCCGTGACTGGCGAGTAGTGCGTGACGACCACGATGCGGTCGGTCATGAACGTGGTCAGCGCGTTCTCCAGGGCCAGGGCCTCATCGACCGAGGCCCTGGCGAACATCTTGGTCGCCTCCTCGCCGAAGGGGCTGAGCATGTAGGGGCCGAAGCCGCCACCGAACCCTTTGACGCCCGCGAACCCGACGCCGCCGAACGTGACGGTCTCCTCGTCGAGGAACGTGACGTTCGAGCGCGTGCGCAGGACGCGCTTGACCTCGTTGGGCTTGCCGGAGTGATGGTCGTGGTTGCCCAGCACCGCGAGGACCGGGATGCGCAGCGCGAGCAGGTCTGCGGCCAGGTGCTCGGCTTCCTCCGGCATGCCGAGGTTGGTCAGGTCGCCGCAGAGCACGAGGATGTCCGCCTGCTCGGAGACGTCCGCGAACATCGTCCGGTATTCGCCGCGGTGGAGTTTGTGGACGTGAAGGTCGGCGGAGGCGGCGATGCGCAGCGGGCGCCCATCGGGCGCGGGCGCCTCGTCGGGCGATGGCGGTGGGCGCAGCGGTCCCGGCGGCGTTTGTGGGGGCGGGCTGACGGGTGGCGGTCCTGCCGCGGCCGGAGGGGGCGACGGTGCGGGATTACCGGGCGAGGGGGCGGGA
>CALAFV010000116.1 GCA_937891445.1 uncultured Phycisphaerales bacterium
AAGATCGCGGACAACTACGACGAGGAGGTGGACGTCGCCGTCCAATCCCTCGTGAAACTGATCGAGCCGCTGCTGGTCGTCTTCCTCGGCGGCGTGGTCGGCACGATCGTCGTGGCGATGTTCATGCCGCTGGTCGCCATGATCGAGTCGCTGCAGGGCGGCGGCGGCGGCAGCGGCGGCGCGATCTGACCCGCATCATCACCCCCGGCGCCCGCGCGGGCGCCGGGGTCGGACAAAGGAGACGCGCGGATGCATCGCGGTGACACAGGCCGGGGCGCGGCGGTGCGGGGCATGGGACCGGGAGTCCGGGCCCGCGCCGGGTTCACGCTCATCGAGCTGGCGATCGTCATCATCATCATCGCGATGCTGGCGAGTCTGGGCTTCGTCGCGGCCGGCCGCGCCATCCGCAGCGCCCGCATGGCGGCCGAGCGCCAACTCCTGGTCTCGATCCGCAACGGTGTGGATGCGTTCCGGATGCAGTTCGGCTTCCTGCCGCCGCTGGTGGTGGATGGGCCCAACGTTCCGACGGGTTGCCAGCCCACCACGACCGCCGGGCCGCTCACCACCACCACGCCCAAGCAGCCCGTCGTGCGGTCGGCCAAGTTCCTCAGCCGTGACGAGACCTCGACCGCCAACGAGCCCCGGTGCAGCGTGTACACGATCCCGTACTACCTGATGGGCCTGCTGGACATGTCGGACGGCGGGCCGGGCGGGGGCAAGCCGATCGACGGGTTCGAGGGCGGCGAGTTCAGCACGCCGCTGCCGGACGGCACGTTCTCGCAGCGCGGCGCCCCGATCTCGCCGCTGCTGGATTCGGCGGGGCTCCGCGGGCGCGTGTGGCGGAACCCGGCCGCGAACTACCAGTGGCAGATCGTGCTCATGGACCGGTGGTCCACGCCGATCCGGTTCTACCGCTGGGCGCCGAAGTACGACACGACCCAGGGCTCCAACAACCGGGGCATGGTCCAGCAGTACTACGTGCCGCGAGAGGTGGGCGATCCCAACACGCAGGCGGAACTGCGCAGCGCCGAATATGCGATCATGAGCCTGGGTCCGGATCGCATGACGGACGAGGATTACAGCAATCCGGCCAACCCGCGTCCGAAGTTGCCGCTGCCGACCAATGGCGTCACCGGGCCGCAGACCGACGCCACGCCGATCGACAAGAGCGTGACCAGCGACGACATCGTGGAGGTGGGGCGATGATTCGCACGCCGGACCGAGCCGCGGCGGCGCGAACCGCGAAAAGGCGGTCGTTCGCCTTCACCATCACCGAACTGATCGTGGTGATCGCGATCATCATCCTGATCGTGGCCGTGGCGGTGCCGGCGTTCCAGTCGATCATCTACTCGTCGGAAGCAACGGTGGCGCAGACCCGCATGTCGGCGGGGCTCAAGGCCGCGCGTGACTACGCGATGCAGGCCGGACCGGGGGAGGACACCGCCGCCGTCTTCTTCTACGACTTCGACCCCGACCCGAGGCGGCGGACGGGCGGCCGGCTGCGGATCGTCCCGTGCATCCGCGTCGGCGAACTGGACGACATTCCCCCGCCGGGCGGGCTCGGCACGGGCCCCGGCCAGACGGTGCGGCGTGAGGTCTTCGTGCCGATCCCGGGCGCCGAGCCGGTGGAACTGCCCAAGGGATGGATGGTGCGGGCGTTCGCGCCGCCCGGATGGGTTGACTCGGTGTGGTACGAGGGGACGCGGTACAACTCGACCGACCCGGCGGGCCACTGGGTCTTCCCGGAGACGGGCTTCTACAACCGCGACGAGGTTCTGGACTTCTCCAATAACCAGACAGCGCGCCAGAGTTTCATGGTGCGCTTCCAGGGCGGCTCGGGCGAACTGTCGCCGACGAGCACGCGGGAGGTGCTGGTGCTGGCGCCGCGGCCGTCCGTGCTGGGGCGCTCGACGAACCCGGCGGACGTGTGGAAGCGGGCCGACCTGGCCTCGGACCTGCGCCGGTTCGCTCGCCGCATCCTGACGAGCCGCGACCTGATGACCGGCGCCTCGCCCAACGAGGCCCAGCGGCTGCTGGGCGATCGCTCCGCGGACACGGTTCTGGTGCGGCCGGTGTGGATGCTCGCGCTCTATGACGAGCGCCGCCTGGCGTCGGCGATCGGAGCGGAGATCGACCCCGTCACGGGCTGCATCTACAAGTCGGGGACGAACCTGCCGGAGTTCGTGAACAACATTCCGGGTCCGGCGAACATGGTGGGGAGGCGGATCCGGCAGTGGATCGAGGGGGACACAAACTTCGACGATGAGGTGCGCAAGCGGGCGATCAGCAGCGCCAGCGGCGGCGGCATTCGCCGCGGCGACGCGCCCGAGGCGCGGCTGTTCACGATCGATGGGTTCACGGGCAACCTGCGCCTCGTGGAGGTGGAGCAATGACCGCCGAGCGCACCCGGTGCCGCGGCCGCACGGGCTTCTCGCTGATCGAGGTGCTCATGGCGGTGTTCATCCTGGCCCTGGGCCTGCTGGGGCTGGGCGCCGTCTTCCCGGTGGTGATCCGCGAGCAGCGGCAGGGGCATGACACGGTTTTGGGGACTACGGCCGCGGCCTCGGCCCGGGCGCTGCTTCAGGGGTACGACTACTCGACGACGCTGGGCAATGTGCGGGACATGCGCGACTTCTGGACGCGGATTCGCGACGACGCGTCCTATGGCCTGAGGCACCCCGATTACCGTCACGGGGAATGGCTGGTGGCGGAGGCGGAGAGCGCTGGCAACGTGCCCGGGCAGATCAAACTGGTCGGCGGCGGGGCGCAACTGACGCTGCGGCTGGCCAACCGCCTGTGGCCGTCGCCGCCGCCGACTCCGAACCAGGCGCCGCTCTTCGTCTGGGACTTCGCGGTGCACCGCGTTGTGGACGGCACGAACTTCTACGAGGGGCACGGCGTGCGCGTGGCGATCTTCGTCCGCCGCCTGGACCCGCGGATCCGTGTCCATCCTCGCGAGAACCTGTATAGGCAACTGACCGACCCCAACTCGGAGATGCGGCGGGTGCCGGTGGCCGTGGACGAGGACGGCCTGCCGACGTACGACGGCGTCGGGGAGCCGGCGCTGCACTACGCGAACCTGCGGAAGGTGCGGGTCGAGTTCCGCACGGCCCGCCCGGAAGACGCCGCGCGGGACCGGCTGTACTTCGACACGTCCGATCCCGAAGGCGGCAACCCGCAGCGGAACGTGCCGTGGCGGCTCGCGCGCCAGGTCGGGCAGAAACTGGTGGACAATCTCGGGAACATCTACACGGTCATCGAGGTCGGCAAGGCCAACAACGGGGATGAGTACGTGCGCGTGTCCCCGCCGGTGCCGGCGACCGTGCCGCCCTCCGCCGATGTCTCACGAAACTCCGATCTCCCGTGCATCCGCGAAGTCCTGCTGTCGCCGCAGATCCCCGCGGCGGTGCTGCTGTGGAGGGTTGTGCAGTGAGCGCACGCGAGCGAATCAGCGCGATCCTCCGTCGGGCCGGGGTCGATTCCCGCGCGGCCGCGCGGCCCGGCTTCACCCTGGTCGAGATCCTCATCGCCGTGGGGGCCCTGGCCCTCATCGCCGTCGGCATCTCGCAGGTCTTTCGGGCGACCGGGGATACGGTGCGGGCCGGGCGCCGCATCAGCAACCTCAACGCGTACGCATCGCTGATCGAGCGGCAACTTCGCGACGATTTCTCGAAGATCACGCGCGATGGGTTCCTGCTCATCCGCAACGAGCGGATCTGGAAGGACGGCGATCCCGGGAATCGGGAGCTCGTCGGGGCCAATGCCCGCAACGCCGGCGTACCTCTGGTGCCGGGGCATGACGCATTGAGCCGACCCCGCCGCGCCGACGAGATCATGTTCTTTGTCACCGGCGACTTCGT
>CALAFV010000117.1 GCA_937891445.1 uncultured Phycisphaerales bacterium
GGAGCGCGGGGAGTTGGGGCTGCCGCGGAAGAAGGAAGGGGAGGCGGGGACGGTGGTGGTGGACCTGGGCGGGGTGAACCTCGCGAAGCAGATGCACGTGGGGCACCTGCGGTCGATCATCATCGGCGATGCGCTGGCGCGGACGCTGGAGCGGCTGGGGTACAAGGTGATCCGGCAGAACCACGTGGGGGACTGGGGGCTGCCGATCGCTATGGTGACGCACAAACTCATGGAGGAGGAGGCGGCGGGGCGGGCGTCGGGGCAGTTGAGCCTGGACGATCTGGAGCGGCTGTACCGTAAGGCGCAGGCGGAGTGCGCCGCGGATACTCGCGGGCTGGCGGCGGCGCGGAAGTGGTGGGGGCACCCGAAACTGGTGGCGGAACTGGAGGAGCAGGTCGCGGGGGCGGAGGAGTCGCTGGCGGAGGCGAAGGCGACGCTGCTGGCGCTCCAGACGGGGGATGCGAAGACGGTCGCGGTGTGGAAGCGGATCTCGGACATCACGATGGCCGAGTGCCTGGCGACGTGCGAGCGGCTGCACGCGAACATCACGGAGGAGCACTCGGCGGGGGAGTCGAGTTACGCCGCGGAGTTGCCGGAACTGGTGGAGGATTTGCTGCGGCGCGGGGTGGCGGAGATCGACGACGGGGCGGTGGTGGTGCGCGTGGAGGGGATCGAGGAGCCGTGCCTGATCCGGCGGAGCGAGCGGAGCGGGGGCGGGTACCTGTACGCGACGACGGACCTGGCGGCGATTCGGCGGCGGGCGCGGGTGTTCGGGGCCCGGCGCGTGGTGTACTGCGTGGATGCGCGGCAGAGTCTGCACTTCCGGCAGGTCTTCGGGGCGGCGGCGAAGGCGGGATACGACCGCATTCCCACCCCCGAGCGGCTGGGCGACCTGCGGATCACCGACGCCGACTACTCGCGGCCGCAGGCGTCGCTGGAGCACGCGGCGTTCGGGATGGTGCTGGGGGAGGACGGGCGGCCGTACAAGACGCGGTCGGGGGAGAACGTGAAACTCTCGGCGCTGATCGACGAGGCCGTGGAGCGGGCCGAGCGGGCGGTCGCGGAGCGGAACCCGGATCTGGGTGAGGCGGAGCGGCGGGCGGTCGCGGAGGCGATCGGCGTCGCGGCGATCAAGTACGCGGATCTGTCGAACGACCGGGCGCGGGATTACGTGTTCAGTTTCGACCGGATGCTGGCGTTTGAGGGGAACACGGGGCCGTATCTGCTGTACGCGCTGGTGCGGATCCGGAGCATCTTCCGGACGGCGGCGGAGCGGCTGGGGGCGGAGGCGGTGGCGGAGCGGACGCTGGATGAGGCGGAGATCCGCATCGGGGCGCCGGAGGAGAAGGCGCTGGCGCTGACGCTGCTGCGGTACCCGGGGGCGGTGCGGTCGGTGGCGGCGGCGCTGGAGCCGCACCGGCTGTGCCAGTACCTGTACGACCTGGCGGGGGCGTTCAGCGCGTTCTTCACGAACTGCCACGTGGTCGGCGCGCCGGATGAGGCGACGCGGGCAAGCCGGCTGCGGCTGTGCCGGCTGACCGAGCGGGTGCTGGCCGAGGGGCTGACCCTGCTGGGGATCAGGCTGCTGGAGCGGATGTAAAGCAGCCGCAGATGCACACGGATCAACACGGATAAGACATCAGAGAAGAGCAGTGGCTGCGCCAGCCGTCTCCTCCTGATCTGTACTGATCCGCGTTGATCTGCGGCTCGGCGGCTTTGCCTCAGATTCGTGTTTATCTGCGTTGATCCGTGGCAGAAACGATAGCGGCCCGGTGCTGCGGCGGCGCGGCGGGGTCGGGGTCGGCCGAGCGGGCGATGAGGAGGGACATGCCCTCGGGGCCGAAGTAGCGGGGCTTGTCGGGGTCGGCGGTGTGCAGGGGGCGGGATGGGTCGAGGTTGACAAAGGCGGGGGCCGCGGCGGGCGCCGGGGGCGGGAGCGGCGAGGCCACAGCGCCGGAAGGGGTCAGGCCGGCGGTGTAGCGGACACCCATGATTGTGCCGAGCAGGAGGACGCCGGCGCCAAGGCTGTACATTCCCGTCGAGGACCGCATCCGCGCTTCCGGGTTCCCCCTCCCCTGCTCCCCCACTCCCTTTCTCCCATCCGGGCGGCCTGGTCTGGGGATGTCGCCGCGCGGGCCGGGGGCCGGTGCGCGCCTGTGAAATGTGCAATTCGGCGGGGCGGGATGGGGGCGCGGGGGCCGGGCGCGGGGGTCGGAGCGGGTGGGCTGGGCGTTACAGACGGCGCAAACGAAAAAACCGGCGGGCCCGAAGGCCCGCCGGTCGGTTGAGCAGAACCGCCCTCCCGCCCCCGCAGCGTCCTGTCCGGATCAGAACAGGAGCTGGAACTGCAGGCGGATGACGATCTCGTTGTCCTCGGAGGAGCCGGAGAGGCCCAGGCCGGTGCTGCTGAAGCCGGCGCCGAGTTCGTCGGTGGCCTCGAGAGCCCAGAGGAGGTCAACGGTCGCCTTGGCGGCGTGGCCGGCGTAGTACTGGTTCACGCCGAAGGTGATGAAGGGGTAGAAGTCCTCGTCGAGCATGCGCTCATCGTCGTCGAGGAAGAGGGCGTCGAAGCGGGCGAAGACCTCGGTCTCCGGGGCGAAGCGGTAGCCGCCCTGGACGACGAAGCCCCAGTCGAAGGGCTCGAAGTCGTCGCCGCCGAGGACGTTGAAGCTCTCCCAGCGGCCGATGATGGCGCCGAAGGCGTTCCAGCCGTCACCCTCGAGGCTGACGTCGCCGGTGAACTGGAAGGTCTGGCGGTCGAAGTCGTTGGCGTTGTTGGTGTTCGGGCCCTGCTGCCAGTGGCCGGCGACGCCGACCATCGCGGCGAAGTCATCGCCCTGGCGGCTGGTGAAGTCGGCGAAGCGACTCCAGGTGCCGGCGAACTTGTACTCGAAGCGGCCGGTGAAGGCGTAGTCGGCCTCGCCCATCACGCGGAAGCCGGCGTTGGTGCGGAGGGTCTGGTCGGTGAAGTCGGTGTTCTCGGAGTCAAGGCCGTCCGAGAAGGCGAGCTTCAGGTTCCAGTCCTCCTGCTCGTAGGCGAGCTCGATGCCCTGCGAACGGTCCTGGGTGAAGGCCTCGTTCACGACCGAGCGCTCGACGGCGAGCTGGCGGCTGGAGGAGACGAGCTCTTCACGCAGCAGCGGGAGCTTGAACTGACCCCAGCGGGCCTTCCAGCCGTTGCCGAAGTTGTAGCCGACCCAGGCCTCCTCGAGGAAGGCGGCGCCGCCGTCGCGGTCGAAGTTGGACAGGATGCGGAAGGTCCAGTCCTTGTTGATGACGTTGCCGGTGAAGTCGAGCTTCGTGCGGCGGGTCTGGAACCCGACGTCGAACTCGTCTTCGTTGACGGTGTCGTCCTCATCGTCGATGTTGATGAGGTAGCGGAACTGGATCTGGCCGCCGACGTTCAGGCGGAAGGAGCCATCCGGGGAGGCGATGAAGAACCGGCCGTCGTGACCGGCGGTGGCGCCGCCCTGGAGAAGGCTGGTGCGGCCCTGCGTGTCGGCCATGATCTCGGCGACGATCGCGCGGACCTCATCGTTGGACACGGCGGGCGCGGTCTGACCGAACGCGACGCCGGAGAGGCCGACGGCCGCGCCGGCCCACAGGAACA
>CALAFV010000118.1 GCA_937891445.1 uncultured Phycisphaerales bacterium
TGATGGACGACATCGCCCCGCAGATCGCCACCTGGCTCGACCGCGCCATGTACAACCGCCACGCCGTCGCGCCCCGCGACTACACACGCCAGCCGCCGCCCGCACTGGCCCCGTCCGTTTCCGAAACCGAGCCGCTCCCGGAACTCCCCGCGGACAATGCACCCGCCCGTCGGACCCGCGGCGGAAAGCCGGCCCCGATCGACCTGGATTGAGTCTCCAGCCGCGACTTCTCGCCGCGCCGTGTCCGGTACACTGGGCCGTGTGGTGACCCAACTCACACGCGCGATCGCCCTCTGCGCGGCGGCAAGTCTCCTCGGCGGGTGCTTTTCGCACCGGGGGGCATGGAGCGCCCGTACCGAACTTGCGATTGCGCCGTTTGCGGATGATCCCTGGCCCGCCCGGGATCCCACCGCGGTCGAATCCTTCCGCGCGGCGACGCCGCACGAGATCCACGTCTACGAACTCGCCACCGATACACCCCCCGACAGCCTCGATCCTCACGTGCGCCGGCTTGGCGAAGAGCCATACCGGGTCGTCCTGTTCAACGAAATCGTCGGTGGGGGGCTCCTGCGCGTGTACGGCCCCGCACAGGGCGAGGATGATCGGGCGGCCTGGGACAAACTCCTCTACGGGTTCGTCCCCAACGCGACCTTCCTGAGCGAGTTCGAAGTTGCATCACCTCGCTTCCAGGAAAAGCTCGCCAGCCAGGCCGCGGACGGAACAAACAGATCGCTGCTCCCAATCGGCTCTGCACGCTTCATCACGCCCACGGGGCTCCAACCCGTCCCCGCCGCCCCGATGATGCTCGACGAGGGAATCCAACTCCGTGTGCCGGATGTGGACGGCCCACACGCCCGCGCGGCATCCTGATCCACTTCACGGCGATGGCGGGCCACGACTACGAGTCGCAGGTCATCCAGGCGTTCCAGCACCGCGGCTGGGCCGTTGTTCATCTCAGCACACACGCCAGTGTGCGGAAACCCAACGAGCAGGCGATCGCCGACGCCAACCGCCGCCGCCAGCAGCGCATCGACGAACTGCTTGCCCAGTGGGGCGTGACGACCCACCGCGGCATCGCAGGCGGGTATGCCGCCTACGCCGCGGCGCACCTCCGCGCCGCAGAGCAGGCCCGCGCCGAGATCCCCGAGCCCCCTACCGGCTTCGAACCCGCGTCGGACACCGACGACGACATCGACGCCGCTGCCCGGCGCATCGCCGCCGCGGTGGATCAGTCCATCGCCGAGCACGCCTACGCCGCCGCCGCGGCCGCCGAGTACATCTCCCAGATCCGCCCCGACTGGGCCGACCTGCCCGTCGCGGTCATCGGCTTCAGCGCCGGCGCATTCGCGGCCCCGGCCGCGGCCGTCCGCCTCGGCGACCGCGTCTGCGCCGTCATCCTGGTCGGCGGCGCCGACCTGTTCCGCATCTCCCAGACAAGCACCGAGACCAACGGCGGTATCCGCCTGGCCCCGCGCGGCGAGCGCCCCGATCCCCGCCTGGTCAAGCGCCTCGACGAGCGCTACCTGGCCCACGGGGCTCGACCGACACGCGCCGCCAGCCCCGTAACCGCTCGCCGGAGGGGCCGTCCGGGCTCTTCCCAAGGCGCCCGGGCCTGGTCAATTTAACGTAACATGCATTATAGGACCTTGAGACGACCGGCCGAGTGGGGGGCTCGAGCCGGGAACACCAGCCTCGCCACCTCCCGCAGCCACACCACCGAACTCGCCACCGCCGTGCACACGACCCAGTCCCACACCCCCAGCGGCGTCGTCGCGAACGCCTTCTGAAGCAGCGGCACGTACACCACCGCCGCGTGCAGCACAACCGCCGCGCCGATCGCCGCCCACAGCCACCGGTTGCGGAACAGCCCCCGCAGGGCGCTCTCGTCGCCGGCCCGGGCGTTGAGCGCGTTGAACAGTTGGAACATCACCAGCGTCGTGAACGCCATCGTGTGCGCGTACGGCAGGCCCGCCTGCTCGCTGATCGGCGCCAGCAGCCCGCCCGGCAGCGACGCGTCCAGCACCAGCAGCGTCCCCGCGGCCATAACCGCGCCGACGAACACAATCCCCGCCCACATCCGCCCGGTGATCACGTGCTCGCGCGGCGGCCGCGGCGGCCGGCGCATCAGTTCCTGGTCCGCCGGCTCGACGCCCAGCGCCAGCGCCGGCGCCCCGTCCGTTACCAGGTTGATCCACAGCAGGTGCGTCGCCAGGAGCGGCAGCGCCACGCTCGCCCCATCCCCGGCCCCGCGCAGCCCGATCATCTCCGCCAGCACCACGCCGAAGAACATCGTCATCACCTCGCCGATGTTCGACGACAGCAGGAAGCGGAGAAACCGCCGGATATTCGCGAAGATCGCGCGCCCCTCCTCGACCGCCGCCACGATCGTCGCGAAGTTGTCATCCGCCAGCACGATGTCCGCCGCCCCCTTGGTGACGTCGGTCCCGGTCAGGCCCATCGCCACGCCGATGTCCGCCGCCCGCAGCGCCGGCGCATCGTTCACCCCGTCCCCGTTCATCGCGACGACCTCGCCGCTCCGCCGCAGCGCCCGCACGATCCGCAACTTGTGCTCCGGCGCAACCCGCGCGTACACCGCCACGTCGCGCGCCACCCCGGCCAGTTCCTTGTTCGACATCCGCGACAGTTCCGCCCCCGTGAGCACGCGGGCATCCCGATCCGCGATCCCCAGTTCCGCCGCGATGACCGCCGCCGTGCGCGGATGATCACCCGTGATCATGACCGGTCGCACCCCCGCCGCCTTGGCCCACGCCACCGCAGCCTTCGCCTCCTCCCGCGGCGGATCGATCATCCCGATCAGGCCGAGGAACACCAGTTCGTGCTCGACGCTCTCGTCCGGCTCT
>CALAFV010000119.1 GCA_937891445.1 uncultured Phycisphaerales bacterium
GGAGGAGCGGCGGCCGCAGGTCCTGCCCGTCGATGAGCCCGCCGGGGAGGCGGAAACGTCCGTGCAGCGGACGTTCCCGCTGCTGACGCCCGAGCAGATCAACCTGATGAAGGTCTACGAGGTGGACCTGAAGCGCCCGCCCCGGCTGGTGATCAAGCGGGCGACCGTCGAGAAACTGGTGGAGGGGAACATCGGGCACCCGCTGATCCCGGTGACCAAGGAGGGGCGGGACGCGATCTACCGCAAGCCGCCCCGGGAGATCCTGGACCTCATGTTCCGGCTCCAGGCCCGGCACCTGTACGGCGAGGTGGAGGTCGTCGATCAGCCGGAGTCGATGCGGCTGTTCCGGGACAATGTGCACCGGGCGTGGCTGGTCAACTCGTGCGCGACGAACGCCTGCCACGGGGGGACCGAGGCGGGGCGGCTGATCCTCTACAACCGCAGGAGCGGCTCTGACCCCGCGGTGTACACGAACTTCCTGATCCTGGAGCGGTTCCGCCTCGCGGATGGGACGCCGCTGATCGACTACCAGCACCCGGAGCGGTCGGTGCTGCTCCAGTACGCCCTGCCCCGGGAGGACGTCGTGTACCGCCACCCGGTGGTCCCGCGGGGGGTCTCCGGGCAGGACGCGTGGCGGCCCGTCTTCCGTTCAACCGGCGAACGGCGGTACCAGCAGGCCGTGGAGTGGATCCGGTCGATGTACCAGCCCCGGCCGGACTACCCGATCCCCTACACGCCCCCGGCTCCGTCGCTCCCCCCGGAGGACGAGGAGCCCGTCCGGCGGTAGGCTCCGCGGCGGGGGGCCGGGGGGCGAGCGGTGTGCGAACGCCGGGCAACTTGGTAGAGTGTTGTCGCGTAAGGGTCTAGCAATCGCCCGCCGGCACGGACGAGCCCGTGGCCCGTCCCGAGGTGGCACAATCGAGATGGCATCCATGATCGAAATGAGGCGGGTTCCGGTGCGCCGGCTGGGCGCTGTAGCGGCGGGGGTCGTGCTGCTGGCGGGCGTGGGCGGGTGCGGGGAGTCCGATCCGGCGGCCGAGGCGGTGCGCGTGGCGGCGATGCAGATGGAGACGCTCTCGCTGACGGGGGCCAACCCGGCGCCCAGCCGCGAGCACCGCCTGGAGACCTTCCGGCAGATCGTCAGCCGCCTCCAGCCTCACACGGGCGGAGAGGCCGGCGGGACCAAGTCGGCGGCGAACCTGCTCATGGCTCGTGCGCAGGCCGGGCTGGCGGGCATGAAGTTCGAGGAACTGGCCGACGCGCAGCGGCGCACGCTCGACGCGATCACGTCGATCCGGGGCCTGCTGGACCGGTACCTGAACGCCCAGGTGATGGTCACGGCGCTGGAGCAGTACGACCCCGGGCCGGAACTGGCCGAGTTGGACGACCGCATCCGTTCCCGCGACGAGGAAATCGCGGAGGTTCTCCGGCAGAAGCAGGCGCTGGAGAAGGAACTGAGCGGGCTGGAGGCCCGGGCGGCGGCGGAGTTGGAGAAGGCCCGGGCGCAGCGGATGGAAGAGACCTCGCTGCGGCAGCAGGCGGTGAACGCCCGCGCCGTGGAGCAGGCGGCGCTCATCGAGCAGGCGGCCGAGCACAAGCGAGTCGCCGATGCGCACGACAAGGAGGCGTCGCTGCTGCGGGCGCAGATCACGCAGCGCGCGCCGGAGGTGGGCGAGTTCGAGACGCTCATCGGCCGGCTCACGGAGCAGCGGCGACTGCTGGACGAAGCCAAGGCGGAGGTGCAGGCACGCGCGAAGGCCAAGGCCGAGCGTGCGGCCGAAGCGCGGGCCGCGGCGATGCAGGCCGCCGAGGAGATCAAGAAGCGCCTCGCCTCGCTCGACGAACTGCGCCAGCCGGTTGAAGGGCTGACCAAGGAGGTCACGGAGGGGTACCAGAGCGCCGCCCGGGCGTGCACGGCGGCCGGGAGCATCGGCGAGGCGAGGCTGGGCGTGGCGTCGAACCAGCATGCGCTTGCGGACGTGCTGGCGCTGCGGGCGCAGACCGAGCGGGCGTACGCGAAACTGCTCCGCGACTTGGCGGACGCGACGCCCTCGCTTTCGGGGATCGCGGATCTGCGGGCACGTGCCGATGGCGCGGAGCAGAAGGCGATCGACCTGGCGGCGAAGGCGGCCGAGGCTCTGAATGAGGCGAAGGACGCCTATACCAACGCGGGTTCTCGCGCCGAGGAGACGCGGCAGCGTCTGGAGAGCCTGAATCAGAAGTTGCAGGAACTGTCGGACGTCCGGAAGGATCCGTCCAAGATCGTTGAGGAGTCCGCGCCGTCGGCGTCCGTCGCGGAGGCTCCGGCCGCGTCCGAGCCGGCCGACGAGACGGCTCGGGTGGAGGCGGACATCCGGGCGATGCTCCGGGAACTGGCCGCGGCGGAGGCGCGCGGCGACGACTTCGCGTCGATCAGGCGATACCTGCACGCCACGACGCCCGCCGGGAAGCAGTTCATCCAGTTCGGCGAGACGGTCGGTGCGGCCTCGCGGGAGTTCAAGGCCGCGTTGCAGGAGAAGTTCGGTTCGGACCTGGACGAGAAGATGGCCGGCATGAACCAGATGATGCCGGACTTCGGCTTCAGCGAGGAGGTCGAGATCACGGTGCTGGGCCCGACCGCGGCGGCGCTCAACATCAAG
This sequence comes from uncultured Phycisphaerales bacterium, assembly GCA_937891445.1. Classification (GTDB taxonomy): domain Bacteria; phylum Planctomycetota; class Phycisphaerae; order Phycisphaerales; family UBA1924; genus CALAFV01. The sequence continues at coordinate 2,640 of CALAFV010000119.1, forward strand.
GGTCAGCCGGTCACGTTCGGCGTCGTGAAGGCGGACGGGGTGTGGAAGCTCGACGTGGACTCGCTCGCGGCGACGCTGGGTGTGATGATGGGGCCGATGATGAAGATGGGGGAGCCCCTCGCGGAAGCCTTCCGGCAACTCGCCGCGGACATCCGGGCCGGCACCTATTCGACCATCGAAGAGGTGCAGCAGGCGATGATGACCCGGATGCAGACCCTGATGATGCAGTCCGGCGGCGGCTGAGCCCCGTTTGATTCCCTCCTGCGGCACGGGTAGGTTTCCTGCCCAGCCGTCCGGTTCCTGCCTTCCCACAAGCGGCACACCTTCCCCTTCCACGAGTCGGCCCACCCATGATGCTCGCCCGCACACGACGGTTCCTGCTCGCGGCGGCCCCGGCCCTGATGCTGGCGGTCCCGGGGCTCTCCTCGGCGCAGCCCCGGTGCATCTCGACCGCGACGGCGCAGTCCGCCTCGATGACCGAGGCGCAGAAGCAGGAGATCCAGCGGTGCGTTGAGCAGCAGCAGGCCGGCCTGGCATCGGAGGATCCGGCGGCGATCCGTCGGGCGCGCGACCAACTGGAGCAGCCGCTGCTCGAGAGCGGTGTGTCGATCCCGTTCCGGATCGAGTACACGCGGCAACTGCTCCCGGTCCTCAAGAACCTGGCGAAGAACCCCCGCGACATCGTCGCCGCCAACGCGCTGCACCTGGCGGGCGAACTGGCGACGCCGACGGCCGCGGACCTGCTGACCGACACGGGCCTCCGCGACCCCCGGCCTGCCGTGCGGTACGCTGCGGCGTACGGGCTGAAGCGGGCGTTTGAGCAGATCGGCGCGTCCAGTTCCACCGTCTTCCAGCCCAGCGACGCCCAGAAGGCGATCCGCGACATCGGCAGCGTCATCGCGCAGGAGTCGGAGCCGCACGTGCTGGAAGGGTGCGTGCGGGCGCTCGACGCCGCGGCGGCGATCTCGGACTCGAAACTCCGCGGCGTCCGCGTGACCGCGGTGCAGGTGCTGGCGACCGAACTGGGCAAGCGGGCGCAGGCCGCCAAGTCGCTGGACATCGCGCCGGCGCTGATCCGCGCCGGGCAGGTGCTGCGCGACACGATGAACGACCCGCGGGAGCCCCGACTGCCGGACCAGGTGCTCAAGGAGATCGGGGCCTACGGCGGCGACCTGCTGACCGTCGTGCGCCGCATCATGGCCTCGCCCGACGCCGCCACCGATACCTCCGAACTGGCCGCGGTCGCGGCGACCGGCGAGAACGTTGCGTTCTTCGCCGCCTCGAACCTGGGGCAGACGCTGGAGCAGGACCCGACGCTCGTGCAGAGCGTGCGCAGGGGGGATGAGGCGGGGTACTCCAGGGCGCTGGAGCGGATCACCGGCCCGCGGGGCGTGTTGACGCAGCCGCCGTTCGCGCTCCCGGCCGCCCGGTTCCAGGCCAGGTGATCCGGAGCCGGCGCGGGCCGGCCGGCGCCGCGGTACGCTGAGGCCGTCATGCTGCGACTGGCCGTCCCGGTGCTCGTGCTGGCGCTGGCCCTCGCGGGCGCGGTGCTGAGCGACCATCCGCGTCCGCCGGCGGACTTCACGTTCATCAACCGGGCCGACCCGAACACGCTCGACCCGCAGAAGATGTCCTGGATGCAGGATTTCCGCGTGGCGCGGCTCCTGTACGAGGGGCTGGTGCGCAACGACCCGTTCAGCCGCGACTTCGCGGTCGAGCCGGCCGCGGCGGAGCGGTGGGAAGTGTCCGAGGATGGGCGGGTCTACACGTTCCACATCCGGGCCGACGCGAAGTGGTCCAACGGCGAGCCGGTGCGGGCGTCGGACTTCGTGTACTCGTGGCGGCGGGCGATGCTGCCGGAGACCGGGTCGGACTACATCAAACTGTTCATGCTGATCAAGGGGGCGGAGGAGTTCTACCGCTGGCGGGTCGATCGGCTCGCGGCATTCAAGAAG
>CALAFV010000120.1 GCA_937891445.1 uncultured Phycisphaerales bacterium
CCCCACGCCGCAAGACTGGGAGCCGCCGGACTGGTACCGCTCCGCGGCCGTCGCGCTCGCGCGGCGCCTCCGCGACAGCGTTTCGATCGAAGACGCCCGCGCCACGGACCACCTGGCGGTCATCCGCGGCAGCGCCGGCGTGGCCGGCGTGCTGCTCCCGGAGCACCTGGCCCGCCTGCGGAACCTCGAAGCGCTGCGCCGCTCCCTGGCGGCGCAGGCCGGCCCCGAGCCGCTGGCCGACGTCCCCGCCGCGCTGCGCCGCCTCGTGAGCGGCGACGTGCTGGCCTTCGAGGCCAACCCCGACGGCACGTTCAACGTCGTCGGCGGCCTCGGCGAGAACGTCTACGACATGATCGGCCTGCGCGTCGTTTACGACGCCGGCGGCAACGACTCGTACCTGTTCAGCGCCGGCCCCGCCATCACCAGCGGGCACATCATCTTCGACGCCGGCGGGGACGACCGCTACGACGCCGGCGGCCACTTCGCCGGCCCGGGCGCCGGCATCTTCGCGCTCTCGGTGATCGACGACGCCGCGGGCAACGACACCTACCGCTCCGCTGGCGTCGGCGGCCTGGCCACCGGCCTCTTCGGCATCGGCATCATCATCGACCGCGCCGGCAACGACGTGTACGACAACACCGGCGCGAGCGCGACGGGCGCGGCGGTGGACGTCGGGTGGTCCATCGGCGCGGGGCTCTACGGCGCCGGCCTCATCATCGACATGGGCGGCGCCGACGTCTATCGCGGACAGAAACTCTGCCAGGGCGTCGGCGGGCCGCGCGGCCTGGGCGCGATCATCGACCGCGACGGCGCCGACCTCTACCGCGCCAACGGCCCCGCGTACCCATCCGCATACGGCACCCCCGCCGTCTACCTCGGCATGTCGCAGGGCTTCGGATACGGCGTGCGCGGCTACGCCGCCGGCGGCGTCGGCGCCATCTGGGACCTGGGCGGCAACGACCGCTACGAGGCCGGCGAGTTCTCCCAGGGCGGCGGGTACTACTTCGGCCTGGGCATCCTGCACGATTTCGGGGGCAGCGACCTGTACTACGCCAACCGCTACGGCCAGGCCTTCGCCGCCCACCAGGCCGCGGGACTGCTCATCGACGACGCCGGCGACGACACGTACTGGTCCATGACCGCCGCGAGCCAGGGCGGCGCGTGGGACGAGTCGGTCGCGATGCTCATCGACCGCGCCGGCAACGACTCTTACCGGTGCGACGGCCTGAGCCAGGGCGCCGCGGCCCAGCAGGCCATCGCCGTGCTCCTGGACCTCGGCGGCGCCGACCGCTACGCCGCCGCCGACCCCCTGACCGCCGCCACGCTCGGCGCTTCCGGATCCAACGAGTATCACTGGCGCGAAAAGCGCGTGCTCTCGTTCTCCGCCCTGATCGACCGCGGCGGCGGCCACGACGCCTACCCGCCGGGCCGCTCCAACGGCGAAAAGCGATGGACCGGCTCCGTCAAACCGGAAGACCAGACCCGCGCGGGCCTGTGGGGGATCTTCGTGGATGAGTAAACCCAAGCGCGGCGAGATCCTGCTGCACGCGACGATGGTCACCGCGATCGGCGCAGCGGCCACGTACGCGGCAGCCTGCAAAGAGAAAGAGCCCGCGGCGCTCGCCGCGGGCTCTTGCGTTTGAACCAGACTCAGGCCGGGGATCAGAACCGGTCCGCGAGGATGCGGTCCAGCAGGGCCACGTCGTTCTGCTGGCCGAGGTAGAAGTTGGCGTCGAACAGGGCGTCCCAGTTGTTGGAGAGGCGGGCCGAGCCGGTGTTGAAGCGGTAGGTGGGAGCGACGATCGTCGGCGAGTTGGACGACATGACCGGCACGACGTTCGACGCCTGGGCGTTGGCGATCGGACGCAGGCCGACCAGTTCGCCGATGCGCCGCGCCACCGACGCGGTGAGCGACTGGATGAACGCATCCACGCCCGCGCGGTCGGGCGAGAACCCGAGCGACTGCAGCGACGGCGAGAAGACCACCGCCTGGTCGTTGCGGTCCAGGTTGAAGGCGTCCACGTGCTCGGACTGGCCGTAGAAGCCGTTGAAGGCGAAGGCCGTCGGCTCGGCCGTGCGGGTGAGGAACACGGTCGAGAAGTCCTGGCCCTGGAACTGACCCACGTTCGTGGAGACGTTGATCGCGACGTTCGCCGCCGCGAACATGTCGTTGAGGTTCGAGATCAGCCGCGAGATGACGTACGAGTTCACCGGCTGGCCGTCGATCACGCCGCTGAAGCCCAGCCCCGTGACGCTGAACGGCGCCAGCGTCGTCGTGACGCCGCCGGCCTCCAGCCAGTCGATGACGCCGCCGTTGGTCTCGATGAAGACGTTCTGCGGCGTCGGGGTCGCCAGCGAGCCGGCGCCCGCCGTCTGGATAACCACCTCGTAGTCCGACCGCACCGCGCCCTGGATGTACAGGGCGTACGACGCGGGCACCACGCCGTTGATCCCCTGGCGGCCCGGCACGACGAACTCGATGAAGAAGTTCCCTTCCGCGTCGTAGCCGTACGTCGAAGCGCCGTTGCTGAGCTGGAACGGGCTCTGCCCGCCGACCGGCTTGGCGTCGCTGGGCGACGCCACGACCAGGGCGTCGGAGATCGTCGTCGACGTCGAGGTCTCGAAGATCGCGAACTGGAACTCGCCGCGCAGGTCCTGCACCCGCAGCAGGTCCTCCTCGGGCCGCGGCTGCTGGCTCAGGCCGAGGTTGGAGCCGAACTCCGTCAGCCGCAGCGTCGCACGGATGCGCGTGCCGGGCGCGATCGGCTCGCGGTTGTTCAGGTGGTACACGTCCACGTCCGGCGTGACTTCGCGCGGCACGCCGACGCCCGTCGCCGGGCCGATCGACGCGCCGATGAACGACGTCTGCACGTCGTCCACGGTCCCGAACACGCCGTCCGGACCCGCCGTGCGCTGCGACGTGATCCCCGCGTGGTTGGTGCCGCTGACGAAGTCGTCGGCCGTGTTGGGCACGCCGTCGGCGCCCACCGACAGGCCGAACGTGTAGTTCCCGATGACGATGACCGGCAGGTCGTCGCCCGTGCCGAAGACGCCGTCGGCGCCCGCGAACGCGATGGGCGTCGGCGCCGGCACCACCGGGACGCCGTCGCCCGAGTCGGTGTCGCCCGAGAAGCCCGAGTCAAAGTCGTCGAAGACCTCGACCGTGAAGCTGTACGCCCCGGTCGCGCCCGCGATCGGCGGGATGTTGGCGACCTGCTGGAGGTTGGCCGGGTTGGCCACCACCTCCAGCCCGTTGCTGGAGAGCAGGTTGGCGCGCTGGGTCGCGGTGATGGCGATGTAGTACGTCCCGGTCTCGCGGATGAGGAACTGGTCCTCGGTGCTGACCGCGTCGCGCCCGCCGACGTTGTTCGGAACGCGGATCGCCACCAGCGCGTCCGTGCCCGTTTGCACGCCGCGCTCGCTGTCGAAGAGCACCTGGCCGTTGGCGTTGAGGATCGCGCGGTTGGCCAGCGCGGCGTTGCCCTGCATGGCCCCCAGGCGGAGGAACTGCCCGGCACGCAGCGTGATCCGGTACACGTCCGCGTCGCCCGCGAAGCGGAAGAAGTCGACGTCCGAGTCCGGGTGGTCGCCGATCGTGCCCCTGACCGTGAAGACCTTGTTGACGTCGGGCAGACCGTCGGCGAAGCGGTTGTTGTCCATCGCCAGGTTGAGGTCGCCCGCCGCGTAGAAGTCCACCACGTTGCCGTTGGGAAGCGTGACGCTCGAGTTGCCGAGCTTGTCGCCCACGTCGCCGACGAAGGTGTCCTCCGACCACGTGTCGCCCGGGAAGGCGAACCCGTCGCCGTCGCCGTCGATGAGCGTGTTCTGCGTCTGGCCGCGGATGATCGCCGAGTCCAGCGTGAACCGGTACAGCCCGGGGCCCGGGAGGCCCGGCGTCAGCGGCAGGTCGCGAGCCGTCACCGCCGGGTTGAAGACGACCCTGGCGGTCAGCGTCGCCGGGTCGTACTCGACGGTGTAGTCCGTCCCTTCGGCCAGGGCGATCACCACCTCGCCGCCGGCGCGCACCTCCGAGACCCGCAGAGCCGGCGCGATCGTCGCCGCGTTGACCGGCTGGTTGAAGGTGATGTTCGCCGTGTAGACGCGGGAGAACTCCGTGACCGTCAGGTCGACCACCTGCAGCGGGTCGGGCGAGGAATCGAAGCTCTGGACCGCCACGTTGCCGACGCCGGTGAACGGCGCGCCGCCCGCGCGGACCTGCCCGATGCTGCCGGTCGCCGTGATGCGGTACGACTGGCTGTTGAGTTCCGAGCCGATGACCTGCCCGCGGATGTCCACCACGCCGATCGAGGAGCGGCCCTCGTCGCGCAGGTCGTCCGCGGTGCCCAGGAAGCCGTCCGGCCCGCGCGACACGCCCGCGGCCAGATCGGAGCGGATGAAGTTCCCGCCGATGCGGACCTGGAGGATGTTGCCGTCGGTCACCACGTCAGCCGCCGTGCCGGTGCCGCCGAAGGCGCCGTCGGTCCCCAGGTCGGTGCCGGCGTAGATCAGCGAATCGACCACGTCGCCCGCGATGTTGATCCGGGCCACGTCGTTGCGGGCCGTGATCCGGGCGAAGTTCATCGACGCCGCGTTCACCTCCGACAGCCCGCGGCCGGAGCGGACGTTGCCCCGGTTGATCGCGCCCGCGACGTTCAGCGCCGCCGCGTCGCGCTTCAGCGTCACCACGCCGGAGAGGTCGCCGCCGATGTGCAGCGTCCCGCCCGCGAGCAGGTCGATCGAGGAGGCCTGCACGTCGTTGGGGTTGCCGAAGGTCCCGCCGACGCCCAGGAGGTTGATGTAGTTGGCGGTGATCCGCCCGCGCACCGTCGGACCGACGATCAGCGTGCCGAAGTCGTTGCCGGCCCCGATCACGCCCGTCGTGTCCAGCGCGCCGAACTCGGCGTACTCCACGTACGCGTCGAAGTAGAAGCTGCTGGCCCCGCGCAGGTTCCCGCGGACCGAGGCGTAACTGATGCTCGCCCCGTCGTTGGACGTGATCCGCAGGTCGGTCAGCGTCCCCTGGTCGGCCGTGACGATCAGTTGCGAGCCGAACGTCGAGTTGATGATCGCCAGGCGGCCGATCGTGCGGCCCAGCGTCGGGTCGAAGACCTGCTCGTAGAACGCCAGGCCCGGGCCGGTGAACGTGATCGTCCCGGTCTCGCCCGACGGGAGCACGAACGGCGTCGCCACCCCCGGCATGATCTGGCCCGCCGTCGGCACGAACTCGATGATGCGGCCGGGGTTCTGCTGCTTGAGGCCCGGCCCGCCGCGGATGATCTCCGGGCTGGTGAAGCCGATCCCGTTGTCGGCGTACACGGTCGTCTGCAGCGCAGCGCCCAGCACCGTCACCGAGCCGATGGACGAGATGCCGTCGGCCACCGCGTCGTCGTTGATGTCGTCGGCCGTGCCGCGGATGCCGTCGGGGCCGGGGTTGAGCGTGTAGAACCCGTCAGGCCCGGCGTTGAGCCCCGCGGCGATCGAGACCATGCCCGTCCCGCCGCGGAGGATGATGTCGCCGATGCGCCCGAACTGCACCGTGTCGGTGTTCGCGCCCGTGCCGCCCGGACGGTCGTCGGCGCCCAGGTCCGTGATGCCGGCCAGGATGAACGCGCCGCCCACGAACTGGTTCACCTCCACCCGCGCGATCGTGTCGCCCGCGGCGATCCACGAGCCGCCCAGCCCCGGCGTGATCGTGTCGTTCACGATCACGCCGTACACGAACACGCGCCCGATCGAGTGCCCGGCGTAGATCGACGACTCCCACATGCTCGCGTTGGCGACGACCACCTCGCCGATGTTCGTCCCCGACTGGATGCGCGGGCCGTCGAACAGCGGCGTCGGCGCCACGCCCGGCGGGAGTTGGTTCCGCAGGCTGTCGAACGGGATCGACGCCGACAGGTGCGGGTTGATCCCGATGTCGCCCCAGAACCCGACCGAGTTGGGCAGCACCCGGACGAAGCCGATGTCCTCGTCCGCGATGATGTTGCCCATCAGGTGGCCGCCGATGATCGTCACGCCGCCGATCCCGCCGTCGCGGGCGATGATCGAGTTGATCGGGCGGTTGTGCCCGTCAGGCCCGAGGCGGAAGCCGCCCGGACGGAACGAGCCGTCCGTGATCGTCACCGTGCCGATCCCGCCGGACTCGGAGATGATCGAGCCGTTGAAGTCGCCGAAGATGTTGACCGTGTTGATGCGGCCGAAAGCCCGGATCGTCGCGCGGCTGACCAGGTCGTACCCCGGCAGCGCCGCCACGCGGGCGTTGGAGACGATGTTCAGGCCCTGCCCGACGTTGATGTCGGTGTAGATCTGCCCGCCCAGCGCCTGCACGATGTTGAGGTTGCCGCGGACGTTGATCGCGCGTCCGGTCCCCTCGTCGCCCATCGCGCCGATGTTCCGCCCGGCGATGATCCGGTCCACGTGCGACGAGATGTCCAGCGTCACGCGCACGTCGCCGGCCGCCTGCAGCAGCACCAGGTTGCCGTCAGCGTCCGTTGTCTTGATCGTCGCGATGATGTCGCCCATCGTCGAGACGATCTGGTTGATCTGCCCGCTGGAGGAGATCGACCCGGTCAGGAAGAACGTCGAGGTGATCCGGTCGATCGAGCCGTCCGGCCCGTCGGCCACGATATCCACCGACGTGATGCTCCCGCCCGCCGTGATCCGCCCGATCGGGCCGGCCACCCGCATCGACGTGGAGCGGATGTCCCCGGTCGTGCGGACCTCTTCCAGGCCGCCGGAGCGGACCGTCACGGCGCGGATGTCGTCCCGCGCCACCAGCGACCGGATCGTCCCGTCGACGTCGAACTCCGACCGCACCAGGTTCCGCGCCGTCACGCCGCCCGTGAGGTTCCCCTGCGCGTCCACGCGCAGGTCGGTGATGTCGCCCGCGAAGCCGTTGGTGAAGATCTCGCGGATGTCGAGCGCCGCGCGGATCTCGTTGCGGCGGAACTCGACGACCTCGCCCAGCCGCGTCGAGTTGCGGAACTGGTCCGCGTACACCCGGAACACGCTCCCGGTCGCGTCCACCAGGCTGGCGTCGTACACGCCGTTCGTGAAGCCGACCTCGATGACGTTCTGAGCGAAGACCTCCGAGCGGAAGAAGTCCGAGTTGCTCCCGGTGACGAACACCACGTCCGCCAGCGAGATCGGGTCATCCGCGTCGACCGTCGTGCGGAAGAACCGCGCCGACATCCACCACGAGTCGAACGTCGCCCCGCCGATGTACGCGCTGTCGTACCGCGCGTTCTCCGCCCGGACGCGCACCACGCCGTCGTTGTTGGTCCCGGGGTCGTCACCGTCGAGGTTCGCCGCGATGATGAGCCCGCCGATCACCGCCCCGTCGCGGGCGATCACCTCGCCGATGTCGCCGGTCGCGAAGATGCCCGCCGCCGCCAGCGAACTCTGCCCGGGCCCGGCCAGCCCGTCACCGACGTGCACGATGCCGATGTCCGCCGCGTAGATCGAGCCGACGATGCCGTCGAACCCGCCCGGGGCCGTCCCGCCGTCGGAGTTGGCGCGCAACTGCCCCAGCGAGCCGGACTGCAGGATGACGTCGCCGACGGCCCCGGCGACCAGCACCTGCTGGACGTCGCCCGAACGCACGACCATCCCGTTGAGCCACGGGTCGAACGGACCACCGGCGTCCGCCAGCGTGATGTCGCTGCCCGGGTTGGACGTCCTCGGGTTGACGATCTCGAACGCCTGGCCGTTCCAGCCCGGATTGATCGCAGCCGGATCCACGCCCAGCGGCGCACCGACATCCTCCTGCGCCCCGGACGCGATGTTGAGGAACGGACCCAGCAGCCGCGGGCCGATCCCCGTCACCTGCGTGCGCCCGAGGCTGCCGGCCCGGATCTGCAGTTCCGTCAGCCCCTGCACGTCGATCGCGACGATGTCGCCGCCGACCGTCTGGTTCTGAATCAGCGCCAGCGCCGGCCCGTCCGTCTGGTCCAGCCGCAGCACGTCGATCTCGCCGCTGCCGCCGATCTGCACCGTCGAGGTCGCCGTGTCGGTCGTCAGGACGATGCGCCCGATCGACACGCGCCCGTTGGCCGTCTGCCCGTTGATGACCAGCGACGCCCCGCCCAGCAGGTTCGCGTCGATCCGCGCGATCGCCACGCCCACCGACCCGTTGATCGGCAGCACGCGGACCTGCCCGCTGGAGGCCGCCGACCCGCCGCGGATCTCGATCGTCACCACGCCGCCGGCGTCGTCCGTCAGCACCACCGGCGTGTTCGCCGTCAGCGGCCGGAACGCATCCGGGTTCGACAGGCTCTCGATCCGCGAGAAACTCGCGAAGCGCAGGTCCGAGCCCGCGCCGAGCTGGAAGTTCGGGTTGATCTCATCGATCTCGCCCGACCCGCCGTCCTCGCCCACCAGGAACGCGTTGATGACCGAGCCCGGCGACGTAATGACGTTGAAGTCCTCGCCGTTGATGCTCTGGCCGACGCGCAGCACCCCGATGTGCCCGGGCCCGCCGGCCGTGCCCGTCCGGATCGTCACCGGCTGATCGCGCGGGACGAACTGCCCCGTGTCCTGGTCGAACCGGACCGCGCCGCCGATGTCGATCACGCCGATCGACCCGCCGACCTCCAGCCGCAGCGACTCCACGTCGCCCTGCTCCGGGCCGATCCCGATGATCGGCGAGCGGCCCGTGTGGAACGTGCCCAGGTTCCCGCCGATCACGAACTGCGGGCCCGGCGTCAGGGGGCCCCCCACCAGCCGCGTCTCGTGCGCGTCGCTGCCGAGCCACACCCCGTACAACGTCCCCGCCACGTTGAAGTTGCTCGTCTTCAGCGACAGCAGGTCATCCTCGTCGTCGACGGTGTTGATGAGGTCCGTCGGCGCGACCTCCTCGCCGTTGCCCGCGACGTACCCCGTGCCGACGCGGACCAGCCCCATGTTCCCCGACTGCAGCACCACCGACGTCGGTGCGCTGGTGTACCCCGTCGCGGCGCCCGAGCGATGCCCGCCGAACGCCACCGGCATCATCCCGGTGATCCGCACCCGGTAGTCCACCAGCCGGTCCTGGAACGCCCCCTCCACCGGCGTGTTCAGCACCAGGTAGAACACGCCCGTGTAATCGGGCCGGAAGGTCATGCGCACGCCCGCGGCCTCGCCCGTGCGTTGCGGCGAGAAGGCCGAGTCCTCGTGCGCCGCCAGCGGCCGGCCGTCGGCGTCAACGATCCGCGCGTACGCCAGGGACTCGAAGCCGAACTGCGGGTCGAACTCCGACGCAGAGAAGTCGAACGCGATGTCGAACGTCACCACCTCCCCCTGCGCCGCCGTGAACGCGTACACGTCCGTCGAGTCGGCCGCCGTGTTCACGGGGTCCTGCCGCCCCAGGAACCCGCGCAGGTTCACCGCCGACGTCCCCGTCGAGATGAACTCCGCGCTGCCGATCGTGTCGTTGCGGTAGTACGCCTCGCCGAACGGCACCTGCTCGTCCGCCGAGAAGATCCCGAAGATCGAGTACGCCAGGTTCTGGATGATCGTCTCGACCGGCTGACCGGTCGTCAGATCGTCGTCCAGAGCGGCCACCTGCTCGCGCTCGATGTAGTCAAGCCGCGACAGCACCGCACGGCCCGGGTTGTTGATGTCCCCGATCACCGTCACGTCCGTCGTCGAGCGGCCGCCAGCCAGGTATTCCCCCAGCGTCCGGCCAACAACGATCTCGTTCCGAACGTCGCGCAGGGAGTCCGGGCTGTCCACCCCCGGGTCCGCGGCCCCTTGGTCGTCGCCGACCCAGTGCCCCGAATCCGACGCCACCGCGATGTACCCCGCGTCGCCGTCGATCGTCACCGAGCCCAGCAGGAGGCCGACCCCCAACCGCTGCACCGCGCCCGTAAACCGGCTTGACCCGTGCAGGATCCCGTGGATCACCACCGAGCCGATCGACGCCCCACCCTCCACACGCACGCCCTGATCCGGCCGCCGGAACGCCGCGTCGTTCCTGATCTCCTGCCCACCCGCGAACACGTCCACCGTTCCGGAGAACATCTGCTCGTCGAAGGAGACCAGCCGCCCGAAGTAATCTTCCGGCGACGCGATGCTGCGCACCACCGGGCTGCCGACGATGATCGACCCCTGCCCCGGCGGCAGGCCGACCACCTGCGGCGGAGTATCGGCCGTCAGCCGGTAACCGAACCCGGCTTCCTCGAACGAGTCGTACAACCCCATGATGTCGTCGATGAGGTTGAAGACGAAGCCCCCTTCCGCCCATCGCGTCCGCGGGAACGTCGGCGAGCCCACGATGATCTCCCCCCCGTACATCGTGAAGGACGTGCTCGCGTCGGTGTTGCGGAAGATGATCTGCCCGATGCCGTCGTTGAAGTTCGGCACCCCATCCCCGTCCATGTCGACGATCGGCAACTGGGACCCATTCGGGATCCCCAGCGCGATCGTCTGCACCATGTCGCGCCCGTACAGGTCCAGGATCTGCACGCTCGCCCCCACCGGCCCCCTGAACGCCACCTCCACGCCGAAGATCCGGCCCGCGACGAACTCCGCGAACCGGGCCGTCGGGAACGTGATCGTGATGTCGTCAACCACGAACTGGTCGAAGTACGTCTGGTTGTCCGGCGCCGGCTGCGCGCTGGAGAACCGCACCGCGTCGAACAGCACCGGGCTGTTGAACTCGTAGCGGATGTTCCCCCCGACCACCGGCGTCCCAATCCCCGCCAGCACCGGCCCCTCGAACGTCGCGACCACCTGCCCGCCCGAGAGCAGTTCAACCTTCGTCCCGGTCGCCGTCGTGTCCAGCCCCCGGATCACGAACGCCGCCGTCCGCGTCCCCCGCGGGATCGGCGGGGCGTCGCCCGACCCCTCCGTGAAGAACGACCAGGTCACGAACCCCTGCCCCGACAACGTGACCTGCATGTCGAAATCGTCTTCCAGATCGTCATCCGGGCCCGCGATCCGCTGAATCAGCGCCCCGGAACTCGAGTACGAAATCTGGATGTTCGACTGCTCAAAGAAGAAGCCGTTGGGCGGAATCGCCGGTACGTTCTCCGTCCACGGCGCGTTCTCATCCTCGAACTCTTCCTCCACCGGCTCGGGATCCACCGGATCGGGGAAAGAGCGGAACAGGTACGGGATCGTGTACCCGAAGTAAGCCGACTTGAAGCCGATCCCGTCCGGACCGACGTCGTCCGGCCCGATCGTCAGCGTGAACAGCAGCTTGCGCGGCTCCAGCGCATCAACGGTCGCCTTCGCCGACCCGCGGCCCTCACCGGCCGCCGCCATCAGCCTCGCGGCCGCACCCCCGCGCGGCGCGCCTTCCCCGGCGTTCATCAGACCCTTGCGGACGTAGGGGCGAACGGCGCGACGCGTCTTCCTGCTGGACATGAAACGCCTACCTCGTTCTAGGGCGGCGCGGCCGACCGCGCCGCCTTGTGCCAAGTCGTGGGCTTTGGATTGCGGACGCTCCCCGCGTCCCGGTTCTCCGCCAGGGTCGCCCGCCGCTCCGCAGCGTAGCTCCTCCCCGGCTGGCCCGATCCCCTCGTCCGTCATACGAGGGTGCCGAGTTGCCCGCCCCTCCCCCCCTTCCCTTTGGGCCCCGCAGACTACCCCACCAGCGGCCATGCCGCAAGTTGGTGCGCCGGCTTACGTTCCGGCTGCACGCGCGGGGTCCCGGTCTGCTGCGGTTCGGACCGATCGGCCTCCCATCGGTCGCAACGCGAAGGCGGAGTGTGGGCGGGCGCTTCGACCCCGACCATACGAGCCCCCCGTCCGCCGCGGTTCCCCCGCCGCCCCAACTCCCCGCACGCCCATCCCGCTGTCCTGAAAGACCTTGCATCACTCCCGCTCGCGCCCCCCTCCCGCCGCGCCCCTACGTCCGGAACATCCTGCCACCCTTTGGACCGGAAACCCCACGGCTCCCTTCCCAAACGAACGATCCATGAGGTAGGCGCACCCGCCTTCCCTCCCCCCGCGTGGGTAGGCTCATCCGCCCGTCCGACCACCCCGGAGATCCGCGCGTGCCCCAAGGCTGGCTCAGCGACATCGCCGAAGCCGGCGCTCACGCCGACCATCTCGGCGACCTCGCCCAGTGGGTCCCCTCCCAGGCCGCCCTCTTGGGCATCCTGACCGCGGCCGCCATCGCCGGGATCGTCCTGTGGCTCGCCGGACGGATCGTCCTCAAGCCCGCGATCGTCTTCCTGCTCGCTCTCGCCGGAGGGGCCCTGGGCGCCATCGCCGCCCCGATGCTCGCCGGCAACGAGCCCATCCCTGTCGCCGCCGGCGCGGGGATCGGCCTCGCCCTCGGCGCCCTCCTCGGGCTCATCGTCTTCCGCTTCGCGATGGCCGTCGCCCTCGGGGCCACTCTCGCCGTCGCCCTTCCCCTCGCGGCCGCCGTCCCCCTCGGGATGCCCGAGGAAGCCGACGAGGCCTGGGCCGCCATCGCCGCGCCTTCCCTCCCCCCCACCGCCGCCACCCCTCCCGATCCTTCTCTTTCTACATCCGCCCCCCCGACCTGGGCAGCCATCGCCGAAGGCAACCTCGCCGACCGCGCCGGCGTGGTCACCACCGCCGCCCATCACGCCCTCCGCGCCCTCGACTCGCGCTGGGCCCAACTCTCCCCCGGCGACCGCGCCATCATGGCCCTCTCCTCCATCGCCGGCGCCATCCTCGGCGTCGCCCTGGGATTGGTCCTTCCCCTCTGGGCCGCTGGGATCACCTCCGCGCTCCTCGGCCCGGCCGTCTGGCTGCCGTGCATCGTCTGCGGCATCCGCTCCGCCGGTCTGGCCTCCCCCGAGGCCCTGGCCCACGGCCCCGCCGAATGGCTCATGATCTGGGGCGGCCTCGCCGCCGTCGGCCTGGCCGTCCAGGGCGCCGGGCTCCTGGGCCGCCGCGCCGCGAAGTAACACGCCGCGATCCGGAAGCGGAGCGGCCCCATGTCCACGCACGCCGTGCGCAATGGTCCATGGTCGCGGCGGTCCTGGTCGCCGTCGAGGCCGTCGAGACGCTGACGCCCATGACCGTGCCGCTGAGCGCCCCTGCATTCTACACATTTATGTGTTGATGGACGCTCCTGTGCTGGGGCCTGGCCACCCCCCTGCGCGAAGCGGCCCTCTCCCGCGCCGCCGCAAGCGCTGGCACGCCGGCCGCCGCCCCGAGTGCGGCGCCGGCTGGCGCCTCAGCACCCGGACATGAGCCCTTCCAGCCACGCCGACAGGAACGCCGCGATGTCCGCCGAGGTCACGACCCCGTCGTGATCGAAGTCCCCCAGCCAGGTCCCCCACTGCAGCGAGCCCACCCAGTCCTGCAGGAACAGCGACACGTCGCTGGACGCCACGACCCCCGACCCGTCCCAGTCCGCGCGGCAGATGCGCATCGCCAAGAACCCCTGTCCGATCACCGCGCCCGCCGCGTTGCGCAGGTCCGCCGTGAAATACAGCATCCCCGCGTCGGTCAGCACCGCGTCGTCGTTGTTGAACGTGGCGATGAACACGCCATCGTTCGCCAGGCCGTCGCCGTTCATGTCCACCGGGTCCCCCTCGCGCAGCAGCACCCGCTGACTGTTGAGCACCAGCACGGCGTTGGCCGACAGGTCCGGCGCGTCCGTCACCCCGCCCACGACCCAGTCCCCCGCGCTGTTCACCGTCGAGACAAAGAACGTCTGCGGGTACGTCGTGTCGTCGTACCGCTCCGTGCGCCACGGGTGCGCCGTGATCCGCTCGCGCGTCACCGCCACGATCACTCCGGAGACGATGACGAACTTATCACCCCCGACGTACGCGCTGCGTCCCGCCCATGACCGCCCATCCGCCGAGATCACCATCGGCGTCACCGACGCGGCCCCCACCGTGCGCCCCGTCATGTCCCCCGGCGTCACCGATCCCTCCTGCACGCGCACGATGTTGTCCACCGCGAGCACCTGATCCCCCGCCGGGTCCGGCGAATCCAGTTCCCCGCCGCACACCCAGTGCGCGCCCGATGCATCCATCCGCAGCGTCCCCGGGTGCAGCACGCGCCACGGGAACGATGGGTCCAGCAACTGCCCCTCCGGCTCGAACGCCGGGTCCTGCGCCGCCGCGACGATCGTCCCCCCGCGGTACACCACCGCCTGCCCGTTCCGCGGCCCCCCGGAGATCACCGTGCGGAAGTACGCCGTCCCGTCCGCGAGGATCCCCGCCGAATCCGGCTGCCCGTACAACCCGCCCCCCGTCCCCGGCGCGGTTGATCCCTCGCGCGCCACCAGCGTCGCCCCCGACCCCGTCCAGCGCACCACCACCCGGTCGTACGCCGGCGGCGCCGTCGTCGCCGCGCTGAACACGACGCGCCCCACGTCGTCAATCCCCATAAACGTGTCCGGCGCGCCGTATTGCTCGTTGAGCAGCAGCCCCGTCGGCGCCCCCTCGCGCATCACGACCACCCCCGACGCCCCGGACACCCCCGACCCCGCGATCACGATGTCGTTCTCCGCGGGCCCCGCCGGCGGCGCCAGCCGCGCGCGCAGCACCCACCGCGACCCGTCGGGGCTCACGAACGGCCGGTCGAACTGCGTCCCCACACCTTCGTTGAACAGCGCCCCGGGCAGCCCCGGCACCTGCCGCGTCGGGTGCCCGGCGACGTTCGTGTAAATCGCCCGCACGCGGGCGGCGGGCTGGGCGTTCGCAGCGGCGGCTCCCGCCAGCGCAAGAACCATGGCGGCGCAGCAGACATGGCCGACCGTCATCGCACACCTCCACCGCGAGTTCCGCGGGCAGGCCAAGCCTACCCCCGCATTGTGAACCCGCAAGATGTGTGCCGACTGATCGCGTGAGACGAGGGAGCCAGGGCGCCCCGCCGCTCCTCCGCGGCGAGTTCACGCCCACTCACCACACCGTGGCAGGTCCTGCCGACTCAGGGCGATAACTGCGCGGAGCGCCTCAGCACCCCTCCGCCACGGCCTCCGACCACGCCCGCAGGAACGCCGTCACGTCCGCGCCGGTCGCCACGCCGTCGCCGTCGAAATCGCCCGGGGTCCCATCGGGCCCCGCCGGGGTCATCCACGACGTCAGGAACGCGCCGATGTCCGCCGCGTCCGCCTCGCCGCTCCCGTCCCAGTCGGCGCGGCAGATGCGCACCCGCAGCAGCGCGTGCCCCAGCGGCTCCCCGCCGGTGCCGCGCAGCGACGCCGTGAAGTAGAACCACCCCTCGTCGCTCAGCACCGCGCCGTCGGGGTCGAACGCGCCGATCGTCACCCCCTCCAGCGCCACCCCATCGCCGTCGAGGTCAACGCCGTCCCCCGTACGCACGACGATGCGCTGGCGGTTGAACACCACCACGCTGTCGGCCCCGGCGCCCGCGGCATCGGTCCGTCCCCCAATCACGACGTCGCCCAGCCGGTTGGCCTGCATCGAGAAGAAGACCATCGGCTCCGCCGCCGTCCCCGTCACCGCAAACCGCTCCCCATCCTCCGAGTTGTGCGTCACCGGCCGCCCGCCCGCCGCCGCGACGGCGCCGTTGCGGAAGACCCAGTGCGAACCCGAGACATCCACGCCGCGCACCAGCCAGTCGCCCCCCGGCGCGACGAACCACGCCGCCGGCAGGAACGGCACCGCCCCGCTCTCCGGTCCCACGGCCGGCAGCAGGTTCGGCCCGCCCGACGCCGGGGCCGTCGAGGATGCCCCAACCAGCGCCTCATGCAGCCGCACGAGCCCCCCCTCCGCGCGCCGCACGACCATCGACGCCAGCGGATCCGACGCCCCCAGCGGAGCCGATGCCGCTGGCGCAACCGGCAGGCTGTCCAGCACGCGCACCGTCTCCCCCGCCCCCACCAGGATCACCTCCCCGTGATGCCCGGCCGGATCGACGACCGTGCTCCGCAGGTACCACCGCGACGTGCTCACCCCCACCTGCGGCCGCCCGAACGGCGACTCCTTTGCCCCATTCTCGTTGGACACCCCCTCAAACCGGTACCCTGGGGCCCCCGGAACGACCGAGGTCGGGTGGCCGGGGATGTCGCTGCACACGACGCGCGGGGCCGGACCGGCCGCGGCGGCGGCGGAGGCCGCAACGAGCGCCGCGAGGCATGAAGGTCCGATAATGCTGGGCGACTGACTCATGAACTCAACCCTCCTGGCGGATGGATCCACGACCACTGCGACGCAGCGCACCCACGGGTGTCAAGGTTTCCCCCCACGACCCACTGCGCGTCTTCGTCGGCCCCGCCGGGCGCTCAGCCCGGTCACCGGCCCCGGCGACCCCGTGCTGCTGCGCGGGGTGCCATCGCGTCGTGCTCGGGGCACTCCAAGCCACCGAGTGGGCGGCAGATTACCAAGGTCCATGCGATTCGGCAACCCAACCGACGGACCGTGGCCCCTGGTTTTTCCCGGGACAACGCGCAATTTCTGCGCGTGCCCGATTCCGCCGCACACCCTTGCGCCACAAGCACTTGCGCATCACCAACGCCCGCGCACGCTCTCCACAACGCCCGCACAGCGGCCCACGCCGTTGGCGAGATCCTCTAAGCACCCGCTCACGCCTCTCCGATCCGCTCCCACCCCGCAAAACCGCCCCATCTCACCCGGATCGGTCCCCGTTTGTGCAAGACCGTCGCGCGAGCACAACATGCGTTGCAGGCCGGGCCACGTATGAGTGAATCCGACAGCAGTCGCGACTACGGCTCCCCGCCGGGCCAGCCGCGGGGTGTACTCACCCGCGCGGAGTTCGCCGCCGGGTTCGATCGCTGTTGGAAAACGCTCTGGTGCGTGGCCGCCGGCGTCCTCGGTGACCGGACCCAGGCCGAGGATGTCGTCCAGGAAGCGGCGCTGATCGCGATGGACAAACTCCATGAGTTCGATCCCGGGACGAACCTCACGGCGTGGCTGGCGCGGATCGTCCGGAACGTCGCCCTCAACCACGCACGCCGCCGCAAACTCGAGCGCACCTGGACCGCGGCGGCCCGACAATCCGCCGCCGCCAACCCGCCACGACCGGACCCGGCCCGCGCGATCGACGATGAACAGGTGATCTCCGCTCTGAACACCCTCAGCGAGACCGCCCGCACCTGCCTCTTAATGCGAACCGTCCTCGATCTCAGTTACAAGGAGATCGCCGCCGCCCTGGAGATCCCCGCCGGCACCGCGATGAGCCACGTCCACCGGGCCCGCGCGGCGCTGCGCGACGCCCTCCGCTCACAGGCCCCGCTCGCCGACGGCCTCGGCGGACAACTCGGGAGGGGGAACCCCGCGTGACGATGCCCGACGAAACCCGCGCCATCCCGCCCGCGCCCGAGGCGCTGGACGTGTACCTCGACGGCCTGCTCGAGGGCGCCGACCTCGAAGCCTTCGAGGCCGCGATGGCCGCGGATCCCGCCCTGCGCGCCGAGGTCGAACTCCAGCGCCGCATCGACGCCGCCCTCCGCCGCCACTTCGCCCTCCCCGAAGCGCCCGCTCTGCATCCCCCCGCCGCCGGCGCGGGCTCACGCTACTGGAACACGCCGCGCCTCCTCGCCGCCGCGGCGATCATCCTCCTCGTCGCCGGCATCACCATCTTCGGCCTGGTGCGCTACATCGCCGCCGATCACCCCCTCGTCCGCGTCTACCGCACCGAAGTCGCCCGCGGCCTCAAGCCCGCGTGGGTCTGCGACACCGACGAGCAACTCGGCGCCTACCTCGAAGACAAGTACGGCCGCGGCCTCACCGTCCGCGGCGGCGACGGCATCGACATCATCGGCT
>CALAFV010000121.1 GCA_937891445.1 uncultured Phycisphaerales bacterium
GCTCAGTTCCGCCGTCAGCAGCATGCGGGTGAACAGCAGCCCCTCATCCTCCGGCGCCCGCGGCTGGGGCCTCAGCGCCTCGCCGAAACTGCCCGATCCCTGCCGGCTCTCCTGATGCTGCGGAACGACCTCCAGGTGCAACATCGCTCCGCGGGCCCCCTCGGCCGGAGCCGGGGCAGGGAGGGTCCACGCGCGGAGCAGGAGCCGCAGCCGCCCCGGTCCCAGACGCAGGCGGCCGTCGTGCAGGGCGAGGGTCTGGCCCCGGTCCCACATCGGGCCGGCAGCAGCATCCACCCACGACGGGGCCTGCCCCAGCCACTGGCGCTGCACAGCACCGATGATCGCCAACCGGCGCTGCACGTCGGCCAGCCGGTCCACCGGAACGGCAAGGACGCGAAGGCCGTTCTCGTCGAGAATCCTGAGTGTCACCGCGTCGATTGGGGGCGAGGCCTCACGGAACTCGGAGAACGCCGCCCACATCTCCCCCGGGCCGCCGGCCGCGACCCAGTACTGCACCTCGACGCCGTTATCGCCGCCGAAGACAACGGGGCTCGCTTCGAGCGCCGGGCTGCGGACCTCGGGCGCCGGAGCCGGGGGGGAACCGCATCCACCCATCCCCCCCACTGCTCCCAATCCCACACCAGCGCCAACCGCCATCAAACCCCTGAAAATCCCGCGGCAAACCCGCGACGACTGCGGAACAAGCCGCCGCGGGCGCTGGTTGGTACGAGGGACGGGCGTTGGGGAGTAGTGCCTGTGGGCGGTCATGAGCACAGGCTCATGATACGGGCCGGGCGCTGCGACTGATCCCCGCCCGGAGCCCACAGGCGAAAGACGCGGGAGAACCTGACCATGCGTTCGATCAGCCACCTCCTCTCCGCGGCGGCAGCCCTGCTGCTGAGCGGGTCCGGACTCGCGCAGACCACGCCCCAGGCCGCGGACGCTGACGACTCTGCTCCCGCGCCGGCCGCGCAGCAGACGGCCCCGACCCCGCAAGAGATCGCGGCACGCGTCGCCTCGGGGCAGAAGGTGACCATCCACGCGCCGGGGGGAACGACGCAGGTCGTTGGTTCGGCTGCCGCGACCAGCGCGGTTTCCAGCGGCATGACGATCGCCGTGCCGGCGACGGCCCGGATCAACACCGTGACGCCAGGGGCCGTCGAGACCGTTGCGGCGACGGACGGGTACGACGCCGAGGTGTATCCGGACACGTACTACCTCGACCTGCCATACGCCGATGCACCCACAGTTGTGGAGTACGAGACGCTGATCCGCGCGGGCGGTCCGCCGCGGTACTCGATCACGACCCTGCACACCAGCCGCGGCCCGTACTACTACTCCCGCCCCTACTACGCGCGGCCGTACAGCTACCAGCACGACCGCTACTCGCTCCGCCGGCAGGACCAGCACTATCGGCCGTTCTCCTCCCGCATCGGCGGCCGCGGGCCGTACAGTTCGTACGACGCTCTCGGCGGCGCCCTGCACCGCGACGCCGTCCTCCGCTTCCACCGCGCCTCGTATCCGCGGAACCTCGACGGCCGCGACCGCCTCGATCACGCCCCCGACCGCAACCGGGGCCACGTTGACCGCTCCCATGACCGCGGCTCTCGCGAGCGCGGACGCATGGAGCGCCGCGGCGACGACCGCCCGCGCACCGGCTACCGCCGTGACGGCGGTCGCGACAGCGGCCGGTCCTCACGCGGCGGCGCGTCGCGCAGCCCCAAGTAGCGCTACTCGCACTCGTTGATGCGGTCGATCAGTTTGCGCACAAGGCCGAAGCGGCTGCGCGTGTGCGTGAAGGCCAGACGCGGCAGGTCGAGGTGATCGTCCTCCACGTCGTACGCCTTGCGCAATGACATGCCCCCCGTCTTGATGATCGGGCGGAACTCCTCCTCGAGCCGGCGCACATCCGCGTCCGAGATCGGCCGCCTGAGGCGAATCACCAGGTCGTCGCCGACGTACCGCGACGAGTGATAGATCCGGTAGAACTTCAGGAGGTGCGCCACGGCCTCCTGCGGCGTGTGGCAGATGCGGTACAGGCCCACGTCCTCGGGGCTGATCAGCCCACGCGCCAGCAGCGCCTCTCGCACCCAGCGGTCCCACTGCTCCCAGTAGTTCTGCCCCTCGCCCTCGAGCATCACGATCGGAATCATGCTGCTCTTGCCGGTCTGGATCAGCGTCAGGGCCTCGTAGGCCTCGTCCATCGTGCCGAACCCGCCGGGGAACAGCGCGACCGCCTCGGCCTGGCTGAGGAACATGAGTTTGCGCGTGAAGAAGTACCGGAAGTGGATGAGTTTCTGGTCCCCCGCGATCACCTGGTTCGCCGTGGTCTCAAACGGCAGCCGGATCGCCACGCCGAACGACTTCTCGCGCCCGGGGCCGACGTGCCCCGCCTCCATGATCCCCCCGCCGGCGCCGGTGATGACCATCCATCCCTCCGCGGCCATCAGGCGGCTGAACTCGACCGCGGCCTGGTAGTCCGGGTGTCCCGGCGGCGTGCGCGCCGAGCCGAAGATCGTCACCTTGTGCGGCTCGGGGTGCTGGCCGAAGACGCGGTAGGCGTACCGCAACTCCTTGACCGCCGTGGTGATGAGTTTGAGTTCCCCCGTGTCGCGCCCGTCGGGGATAAGTTTGAGCCCCGTTGTGATCAGGTCGCGCACGAGTTTCGCCGGGAAAGTCCCCGGCGTGCCGCCCATGTCGGCGATGAGGCGGTCGATGCGCTCGGCGATGTCCGGATCATCCGCGCGGCGCTGCGCGGGGCGTTCCGGCGGGACGCCCAGGGGCGGCGCGACGCCGCCGCTGGTCGGAGAAGGCGGGTCCAGTTCCGTGCGGTTGTGTTCGGGTGGTGCCATCGGGGACGATCAGCGTAGGGCCGGGTCCGGTGCTCGGGAGGCTGCGTCGCTGTCCGCCTGCGTGAGTTTCTCCGCAGGGCCCGTCGCGGCCGCGGCAGGCCCGCCGGGGCGCGGAAGAACGATCGCCGGGGCCTCCTCGGTCGGCGTCGCGGCGGGCGCGGCCTGACGCGAGCGGAGACGATCGCGCTCGGAACGGGCGGCCTTGGCGACGGCCTTGCCGTCGAGGCGATCCCGCCCGTCGCCGTCGCCGAACACGTTGGCCATCATGCGGCGCGTGCCCGAGAGGGGCTCGGCCCGGACCTTGGGCTGCTTCACCGTCCCCTCGACCACGGTGGTGACCAACTCGTTCCGGACCGCCTCGAACCGACCCGAGAGCAGCGGGATGCGCCGCCCCGCCGCGGCCTGCGAGTTGAACCGCATCGCGAGTTTCATCTCCGGCAGTTCGATCGTGCCGTCGCCCATGATCGTGAGGCTCTCGGACATCACCGCGACCTGCTCCACCGTCAGCACACGCCCGCGCAGGCCGAAATCGGCCTGGGCGTAATCAAGTTTCTCGGCCGAGGGGAGCTGGAAGTTGCTGATCTCGATCATGCGCAGGATGCCGGGGAGTTTGACGACCTCGCCTCCCGCGATGCGCACCGACCCGCGTCCGACGCGAGACCGATCGTCGCCGATGCGTCCCGAGAGCGAGACCGTCGCGTCGAGCAGACCCCGCGAGTCGTCGGCGCTGTCCACCTTCGAGCGTCCCTTCCCCCCCGACGCCAGCGCCGCGGCCAGCGGCGCAAAGCGAGCGCCCGCAAGCGTGGCGTTGACCTGGTACGCCGCGCCTGCGCCCGGCGGCGGCACACGGGCGCTCCCCGGCCGCACCGCGCTGCTGGACGCCGGATTGGGCATCTCCAGCACCCCGCTGGCGAGGATCCGCCCGCCGTAGCAATCGCCCGAAACCTGCGGCACGACGACCTGCCCGGGCTTGTCCGTCGAGACCGCGCGCCCGCGGACATTCGTGAGTTCAACACCGCCGATCATCAGCGACTTGGCGACCAGCGCCGCATCCACCTTCGGCGACTCGGCCCCCGGGCCCTGGAGCACCAGCACGTCCACCGTCCCCGTCCCACGCCGGATCGGCACCCCGGCCTCGGCGGAGAGGTCTTCGAACGCAACCGAGCCGTCAAACAGGAGCGTCCCCGCGCCGGGTGCAACACGCGCGTGCTCGCGCGCCGCCGCCGCGCCGCCTCGCCCCGCGAGCCAGAACGCGAGGCGAGCGTTCTCCACCGACAGCGGCCCGTCGACCTGAACCTTCGTCGATTGCAGCATCGACCGCACCTTGCGCGGCAGCAGCGCCGCGACCGCCGCCTCCAGCCGGGTCGCGTACAGCGAGAACGTCGTGTCAACCTTGACTCCCGAGCCCCAGTCGGCGTTGACAGTCTCCCACGTCCCGTCGATCGCGAGGTTCCAGCGTTCCTCCCGCGCGAACGCGGTGATCCGCTCAAAGCGGCCGACAAGGTCGTCGATGATGATCCTGCCGTCGATCCTCGGCAGGTCCACCGGCGCGCCGTTGTGCATGAACGCGAGCGACCGGGGCTTCACGACGCCGCCGAAGCGGTACCGCGACCACGCCGGCCGCGTGATGGCCTGCCCGCCCGCCTCGCCGCGGGCCTCCGCCACGACCATGTCCGCGGGCAAGCCGGGCCGCGGCCGCACCGTCATCTCCGCGTCAAACGTCCCCCTCGGATCGGCCTGTTCGAGCCACGCGGCCTTCTCGCCGGTCCCCTGCCAGGCACGCCATGCGGCCCGCGCCAGGTCGGATTCAAGTTCCACACCGACGAGTTTCGCTCGGACGCCCTCATCATCCCCCTCCGCGATCGGCGGGCTGTTGCGCCCCAGCAGCGGTGTCGCGCCGTCGAGTTCGACGTCCATCACCTGCCGGCCG
>CALAFV010000122.1 GCA_937891445.1 uncultured Phycisphaerales bacterium
ATGCTGGTCCTTCCGTGAAGGAAATGGCCAAATAGCAGATGGCCAAATGGCCAAATGGCCAAATGGCCAAATGGCCAAAGAAGGATGTGGACGTGAAGCACCTTCATTTGGCCCTTTGGCCCTTTGCTACTTGGCTCTTTGAAGAATCTCCACCACCCCCACCGCCTCCCTCCCCCCCGCCACAAAGTCCGCCTCGCGCTTGATCTCCTCCTGCGCGTTCGCCGGGCACGCGAACCACGCCACGCGCTCCCGGATCGGCCGGTCCCCCGTCGTGTCCCCGATCCCCGCCAGCCGCTCCCGCTCAACCCGCGTCGCCTCGATCAGCCGGTCCAGCCCCGTCCCCTTCGACACATGTTTGAGGTCGCAGTTGATGTACAGCCACGTCATCGACACCCGCAGCGGCCACCCGCGCCGCTCAAACTCCCGCTCGATCTCCGGCGCGATCGACTTCAGGTACGCCGTGTCCGCGTGATACAGCGACACCGCCGCCGCCTTCCCCGGCTGCTGCGTCACGCCCCGCGGTCCGTACGTCTCCTCCAGCCACGCCGCGGCCTCGCGCACCGCCCGCCGGTCCTCCGCCGTGATCGCCGGATCCATGAGATACAGGTTCTCGCCGGGGTGGTACAGCCACACCCCGTTCTCCGCCACGCACGGCGCCCAGAGGTTCCCGATCAGTTTGCACATCGCCTCCGCGTACGGCTGCGGCCGCCCGGAGCACACCGTCACCAGCGGCCGATCCCGCCGCTCCCGCGCCAGCCGGTTGTGCTCCGCGATCTTCGCAAGACTCTCGATGTCCATCGCCTCCGATCCCTCGGGCGCCAGGCACCCATCGATGTCGGCGATCACAAGGTCGAAGCGCGAACTCGTCCGCGGCACAGGGAATCGGAGCGTCTGCATCGGGGCGAGTGTACGAACCACCGACAGCGCCAGGCCAAACACATCACCCACCCGCCCCCAACCGCCGGTACGGCGCAAGTCTCCTGGCTCCTCACAACCGCGGCGAGCCCCCGGGAACACCCAGCGCCCCTTCTCCCCATCTTCCCTGCCTCCCCCGTGGCACGGGCTTTCAGCCCGCGTCTTCCCCTCCTTCCCCTCCTCCTTGCCTCATCACCGAGCCGAGCGCTCTGTTTCCTGCCGGGTGCCACGGTTGAGCCCCGCTCAACCGTGCTCCCCCTCTCCCCTTTCTCCC
>CALAFV010000123.1 GCA_937891445.1 uncultured Phycisphaerales bacterium
CCGCGGCGGCCGCCGCGTCGCTCAACTCCTAGCGCGACGGCGGGCGCTCCCCGGAGCGCTCCACCAGTTCGATGAACACGTCCTCCAGGTTCACCCGCTTGAGTTCCAGCCGCCGTACCGGCACCGCCGCCGCGATCCGCGCCAGCGCCGCCGACGCCTCCACCCCCTCCTCCAGTTTCGCCTCGTACACGTGGTTCCGCGCCCCGGCCCCCACGCCGCGCACCACGTCCGCGATCCCATCGACCGCCCGGATCGCCTCGATTCCGTCGTCCGACATCGGCTCCACGAGCACCGCCCGCGGGTCGAACCTCGCCAGGATCTCGCGCAGGCTCGCGTCCAGCATCTTCCGCCCGTGGTGGATCATGAAGATGCGGTCGCACAACTGCTCCGCCTCGTACATGTTGTGCGTCGAGAAGATGATCGTCCGCCCCAGCCGGTGCTGCTCGTCGATCAGTTGGCGCATCAGCCGCCGGTTCACCGGGTCCAGCCCGCTGAACACCTCGTCCAGGATCAGCAGGTCCGGCTCGTGCAGCACCGCCGCGAGGAACTGCACCTTCTGCTGCATCCCCTTGGACAACTCCTCGCACCGCTTCCGCGCCGCGTCCGCCAGCCCCACCCGGTCGAGCCAGACTCGGATCTTGTCCTTCAGCCCGCGCGAGTCCACCCCCTTGAGCCGCGCCATGTAGGTCAGGAAGTTCATCACCCGCATCTTGCGGTACACCCCCCGCTCCTCCGGGAGGTACCCGATGCGGTCCTTGCTCTCGATCGCCGAACTCCTGCCCAGCACCTCGATCCGCCCCCGGTCCGGGAAGATGATCGACATGATCATGCGGATCGTCGTCGTCTTGCCGGCCCCGTTGGGCCCGATGAACCCGCACACGGTCCCCGCGGGGATCCGCAGCGAGACATCATCGACGGCGACCTTGGGCCCGAAGGTCTTCGTCAGACCCTCGATGACGATGGCGTCGCTCACGTGGGCTGCTCCGGTCTTCGCCGACCGCGGCGATGGCTGGGATAGGTCGGCGGCCTAAGAATCCGATAATACACCCGGGGCTGCCGCCGGTTCGCGGCCAGACCCGGGATCGCGCTCTCTACCATCTGATTCCGACCCCACCAAGCGCGATTGCACGCCCATCCGGGCCCGGCCGCGCCCCCCACCATGCCCGACCTCCTCGCCGCCATCCCCCAGCCGCTGCTCGCCAAACTCGATGCGCTCGCCGCCGAGCACGCCGAGACCGAGCGCAAACTCATGGATCCGAGCGTCGCCTCGGACCACCGCGCCGCCCGCGCCCTCTCCATCCGCCGCGCCGCCCTCGACCCCGTCGTCAACGACTACCGCGAGTTCCGGCGCCTCGCCGACGAGGCCGCCAGCCTGCGCTCGGTGATCGACGCGCGCGACCGCGAAGGCGGGGACGCCGACCTCGCCGCGCTGGCCGAGGAGGAACTCCCCCAGGTCGAGGCCCGCGCCGCCGCCATCCTCGAGCGCGTCAAGAAGAAACTCGTCCACTCCGACGACCAGGCGATCGACTCGGTCATCCTCGAGGTCCGCGCCGGCACCGGCGGCGATGAAGCCTCCCTCTGGGCCCGCGACCTCATCGACATGTACTCCAAACTCGCCGCCAAGCGAGGCTGGTCCTTCGAGATGCTCGACCTCGCCCCCGAGCCCTCCGTCGGCGGCGTGCGCTCCGCGATCATCAGCGTTCGCGGCCCCGGCGTGTGGACCTACCTCGCCTTCGAGGCCGGCGTCCACTCCGTCAAGCGCGTCCCCGCCACCGAGGCCCAGGGCCGCGTGCACACCTCCACCGCCTCCGTCGCCGTCCTCCCCGAGCCCGAAGAGGTGGACGTCAAGATCGACTGGGCCAACGACGTCACCGAGCACCTCACCACCGCTCAGGGCCCTGGCGGCCAGAACGTCAACAAGGTCACCACCGCCTGCCACCTCATCCACAAGCCCACCGGCATCGAGGTGCGCATGCAGGAGTCCAAGAGCCTCCAGCAGAACCGCGAGAAGGCCCGGCGCCTCCTCGCCGCCCGCCTCTACGAACTCGAGCGCCAGCGCCAGCACGCCGAGCGCTCCGCCGCCCGCAAGGGCCAGATCGGCACCGCCGGCCGCAGCGAGAAGATCCGCACCTACCGCTACAAGGAGGGCATCGTCGCCGACGAGCGCCTCCCCGGCGAGTACAACCTCCGCGACATCCTCGACGGCGACATGGACGACCTCTTCGAGGCCCTCCTCGAGCAGGAGACCGCGCGCCGGCTCGCCGAACTGTGACCACCGCCCCCTCCCCCTCCGGCACGGACTCGTGCGACCTCGCCGTCGTCGGCGCCGGCGCTGCCGGCCTCTTCGCCGCCATCTCCGCCGGTCGCACGGCCCGCGCCGCCGGCGCTCCGCTCCGCATCGTCGCCCTCGACGGCGCCCGCACGCTGGGCGCCAAGATCCTCGTCGCCGGCGGCGGCCGCTGCAACGTCACCCACCACCGCGTGGACGAGACTGCCTACGCCGGCTCCTCGCGCAACGCCATCCGCAACGTCCTCCGACGCTTCACCGTGGACGACACCGTCCGCTTCTTCCGCGAGCGCGGCGTCGAACTCAAGCGCGAGCCGACCGGCAAACTCTTCCCCACCACCGACCGCGCCCGCACCATCCTCGACGCCCTTCTCGCCGCCGCCCGCGACGCCGGCGTCGAGATCCGCCACCCGTGGCGCGTCGAGTCCATCGCCCGCGCCGACCACGGCTTCACCATCACCTCCATCACCGGCGACCAACTCACCGCTCGCCGCATCATCCTCGCCACCGGCGGCCGCAGCCTCCCCAGGACCGGCTCCGACGGCCACGGCTACACCCTCGCCCGCGCCCTGGGTCACTCCCTCACCCCGCGCATCTTCCCCGCCCTCGTGCCTCTCACGCTCCCCGAGGGCCACTTCCTCTGCTCCCTCTCCGGCATCACGATCGAAGCAACGCTCGACCTCCGCTCCGGCACCGGCAAGAAACTCGTCGCCTTCACCAACTCCACGCTCCTGACCCACTTCGGCCTCTCCGGCCCCGCCGTGCTCGACATCAGCCGCTACTACCTCGACGCCGCCGCCCACGCGCGGCAGACCGGCGCCCCGCCGCCGCGCCTGCTCATCAACTTCCTTCCATCCCACACAACCGAGTCCCTCGACGCCGCCCTCCAGAACCTCCGCTCCCGCTCCGCCGCGCGTCTGCTCTCCGACCCGCCCTACAACCTCCCCGACCGCCTCGCCCGCGCCCTCTGTGAGCACGCCGGCATAGACCCCTCCGCCCCCGGCGGCGGCCATACGCTGACTCGCGAGCGCCGCCGCGCCCT
>CALAFV010000124.1 GCA_937891445.1 uncultured Phycisphaerales bacterium
GGGGCCGGTGGGGGCGTCGAGCGTGGACACAAAGTCGTGTGTCGATTCGCCGGTGTCGAGGCTCGTGGCGTCGAGCGGGTCGTGACCGCAGATGACCGAGAGGAGCAGGGCGGCGTCGGCGACGGTGCGGGCCATGGGGCCGATCTGGTCGAGGCTTGAGGCGTAGGCGACCAGGCCCCAGCGGCTGACGCGGCCGTAGGTGGGCTTGACGCCGACGATGTTGCACCACCCGGCGGGCTGGCGGATGGAGCCGCCGGTGTCAGAGCCCAGCGCGCCGGGGACGATGCGGGCGGCGACCGCCGCGGCGGAGCCGCCGGAGGAGCCGCCGGGGACGCGGGAGGGGTCCCACGGGTTGCGCGTCGGCCCGAAGGCGGAGCGCTCCGTGGAGGAGCCCATGGCGAACTCGTCGAGGTTGGTCTTGCCGATGATGATGGCCCCCGCGGCTTCGAGGCGCTGCGCGGCGGTGGCGGAGAAGGGGGAGCGGTAGTTCTCGAGGTAGCGCGAGGCGGCGGTGGTGCGGCCGCGGGCCAGGCAGATGTTGTCCTTCAGCGCGATGGGGACGCCGGCGAGCGGACCAACCGTTCCCTCCCCCTCGCCGCGGGCGATCGCGGCGTCGATCTCGCGGGCGCGGGCGAGGGCGTGGTCGTCGTGGAGTTCGATGAAGGCGTTGAGCGCGGGGTTGAGGGCGTGGGCGCGGTCGAGCGCTGCGCGGACGGCGGCCTCGGCCGTGAGGCGGCGCGACGCGATGGCATCGCGGAGGTCGCGGAGCGTGAGAGCCGCGGGGTCCATGGCCAAGCGTAGAGGCGGGCGAGCGGGCGCGGCTGCGCAGCAACGCGGCGTGCGGGATCGCCGCACGCCGCGTCAATGGGTCTTGCTGGCCGTGCTGATGGAGAGGTTCAGCGCTTCCGGTCGGGCTTGTCGGGGGTCGTGCCCGGGGTGGTGGAGTTGGGCTTCTCCGGCTTCTCGGGCTTCTTGTCGGTGGGCTTCTCCGGCTCCTTCTTGTCGGGGGCCTTGTCCTTCTTGCCCTTGTCGTTCTCGGAGACGCCGAGGGCGTGGCGGACGGCCCTGGCGAGAGCCTCCTCCTTGTCGGACCCGACGCCGCTGTAGACGAGTTTGCCGTCTTTCCCGATGACGAAGAAGGCCGGGATGGGGCCGACGCCGTAGTCACGGGCGATCTGCTCGGCGTTGAGGAGCAGGAGGTAGTTGAAGCCCTTGCTCTTCATGTAGCCGGGAGCGTCGCCCTGTTCGTTGACGTTCATGCCGATGACGACGAGGCCTTCGTCCTTGTACTGCTCGTGGAGTTTCTGAAGGCCCGGCATGACGCGCTTGCAGGGGCCGCACCAGGTGGCCCAGAAGTCCATGACGACGACCTTGCCCTTGTAGTCGGAGAGTTTGTGCTCCTTGCCGTCGGCGTCCTTCGCCTTCCATTGCGGGGCGACGTCGCCGACCCTGGGGGGGCCGCCGCGGCGGGGCGCGGTCGTCTCCTTTTCCTTGTCCTTCTCCTTCGGCGGGACGCGGGTCGGCTGGGCCAGCGTGGAAGCGCTGGCGCCGATGAAGCCCGCCGCGGCGACGAACGCGAGAACACCCATCCACTTCCGCTGCGCCATGTTCCTTCTCCAGTCCCGCTCCCCTGAGCCCCACCCCCACGCGGCCTCCCGCGATGCGACCAGACATGAACGACCCGGCCGGAGGCGTTGTTCCGGCCTGATGGTACCGTCGGGCATCGTGAAGGGGTGCTTTGGACCGCGCAGACACCGTCGCCGGCGCCCCTGGGGGGGGAGGGGGGGCGCTCGGCGGCTGGTCGGGAAGCCACCGTGAATCTGGAGGAAGGAGAGAATGGAGCCGAGGGGACTCGAACCCCTGTGCCGAGCAGTCAGCCCGTCGCCTCTACGCGTGTATCTGATGTTTTGATCTCGGCCTGGGGACGGGCATCAGCACCCTTCCCTTCGGCCCAGCCACCGGATGGCTCCTCGCTCACGCGCCCGGCGGCGCCACTTGTGAGCCAGCCCGAAGTTCGGCGAGTTCCGCCCTATCGGGCGTCGAGCGGAACTCGTGCAGCCTGATATCAGGCCGCGAGAGCGTAGTTGCTGTTGGCAACTATTGTGGTGCATGCTTTTTACCAGGCCAGCATGCTCCTGGACGCGCCACGCCGAGCCTTCCCTGCACGGTCGATTGCCAGATCGGCCCCAGTTGTCAAAGAGCAGGGAATCCTAGGCGCCGCCGCACACCGGGGACCGACGGGGCCGGCGCGGCATGGCCCCAGATCCGTGGCGGCGCGTGACGGAGGCAGCGCCGGCGGCGGAGCGGTCCGGGCATGTGACGGGGGCGGGCGAAACACGAGCGGGGGGCGGGGCGTCGCGGCCCCGTCCCCCGGTTGGCTTTGTCCCCCAACACGAGCGGCGAGCCGGACGCGGATCACGATACCAGACGCGGATGAAGCGGCCTTCACCGGGCGCTCGGCGCGGCCGGACGGGGCGGACGGGTGTGCGAGGACCGCCCCCCCCTGCCCCCTGCCCCCTCCCTCGCCCAGGGGGGTGTACCCTCGGGGTATGAAGGTTGCCGTCATCATCCCGGCCGCGGGGTCGTCGCGGCGGTACGCCGAGGCGTCGATGGAAGGGGGAGTGGGAAGGTCGAAGTTGGATGAAGACCTCGGCGGGCGGCCGGTGCTCCAGCGCACCGTCGAGGTCTTCACCAAGCGCCCCGAGGTGGCGATGATCGTCGTCGCGGGGCCGGCCGACCCGGCGGCGATGGCCGAGTTCCGGACGCGGCACGGGGACAAACTCGGGCTTCTGGGCGTACGCGTGTGCGTCGGCGGGAAGGACCACCGCTACGAGACGGTGCGCAACGCGCTGGCGGAGATCCCGGCGGAGGCGGACGTGACGCACGTCGCGGTGCACGACGCCGCGCGGCCGTGCGTCAGCGAAGCGCTGCTGGACCGGCTCTTCGAGGCGGCGGCGAAGTTCCCGGCGGTGATCCCGGCGTTGGACGTGGCGGACACGCTCAAGCGCGTGGACCCGGAGCCGATCCAGGCCGCGGACGCCGACCCGCTGGCGGCGATCCTCGGGGACGCGGGGCGGACGACGTCGAAAGTCCGGCGCGTCGAGGCGACGGTGGACCGGACGAACCTGGTGGCGGTGCAGACGCCGCAGGTCTTCGAGATCGGCCTGCTGCGCCGGGCGTACGCCCAGAGCGACCTGTCGAGCACGGACGATGCGCAGTTGGTCGAGCGGCTGGGGGAGCGGGTGGTCGTCGTGCAGGGGGAGGCGACGAACATCAAGATCACGCGGCCGGCGGACCTGGGCCTGGCGCGGCAGATCCTCGGGGTCCGCGGGCCGCAGGAGCGGCCGGTGCATAAGCGGTTTTGAGGGGGGGCATTAGGGGCACTAGGCACTAGGCACGAGGCATTAGGCATTAGGCATTAGGCATTAGGCAGTAGGCAGTAGGGATCAGGCACCGGG
>CALAFV010000125.1 GCA_937891445.1 uncultured Phycisphaerales bacterium
TGGCGGCCGTCGAAGAGGTCGGCGAGCGTCGCCTTGCCCCCCCACCCCGCTGGCCCCTCGAACGTGTACTCCTTGTCGATCCGGACCATGGGCAGCCGCCGCCGCTGCGCGGCGAGAGCATCGCCGAGACGCGTCAGTTCCTTCTCCTTCGCGAGCAGTTCCATGCGTGCGGCGAGCCACTCGGCCCGCGTGACGATCCTGGGGTGCGCCGCGGCGGTCGTTGGGAGGGTCGTGGTCATGGTCGATCCTGGTCGTGGGAAAGACGCGAGTCAGTCGGGAATGCTGGGCTCGACAAGATCGGCGAGTTGGTTCAGCGACTCCTGCCAGCCGACGTAACACGACTCGGGAGGGATGACGCCCGGCACGCCCTCCTGCACGATCGTGAGTTCGGTCCCGCAGGAGACTTCCTTGAGCGTGACCGTCGTCACCATCTCGCCGGGGAGGTTCGGATGGTCGAAACTGTCGGCGTAGCGGATCCGCTCGTTCGGCTTGATCTCGAGATAGGAGCCGCCGGAACTGTGCGACTGCCCGGTCGTGAAGTTCGTGAACGACATCTTGTACGTCCCGCCCTCGCGAGCATCCGCGTGGTGCACGATGGCGGTGAACCCCCGCGGCGGAAGCCACTTGGCCTTCGCCTGCGGATCGAGGAAGGCGCGAAAGACCTTCTCGGGCGAAGCGCGGAGAACGCGGTGGAGGCGGATCGTATTGGTCGCCATCGGTCGTGGTTCCTTTCAGGTGAAGTCGTGGGCGGCTCGGACGAGCACGTTGGTCAGCGCGATCCGTTTCGCTTCGCTTTCGACTCGGCGATCTCGCGGATGCGGCCCAGGCCGTGCGTCCAGCCCTCGGGCATGCCGTCGAGGTGCTCGGGCGGGATCAGGCCCATGGCGCGGTGGACGAGCGTGAGGCGCGTCCCGCCGTCCTCGGCGCTGAGGCGGTACTGGACGTGATTGATCGCGGCATAGGACATGGGCATGGGGCCGACGAGTTCCAGGAGCGTCGGGGCCTTGATGACCTGCACGTGGCCCCACAAGTGCCCGTACGCGTAGCCGCCCGTCTCGCCCAGGTCGCGGTACCAGCGGCCGCCGGGCCACGGCTCGATCTTCATCGGGAACGGCTTGCCGTCGGGGAGTTGGCTCCCCGGGCCGAGTTCCTCCAGCACGGCCTCCCAGGTAATCTCGACCGGCGCCGCGATCAGCATCTCGCGGCGGATATGCAGGGTCTGCACGGACTCCTGGTTGACGGCGGTCGTCATCGCTGCTGCTCCTGTGCCGGGTCATCGGTCCGCGGGCGGCGGCCACGCTCGGCCGCGAGCCGCTCGGCCCGCTCCTTGATTCGGTCAAGTTTGTGGGACCAGTACTGCTCGTACATCTTCACCCAATCGTGAACGGGTTTCAGAACCGTGGGCTCCAGGCGGTAGACGCGCCGGCGGCCCACCTGCTCCACGGTGACGGCCCCGACCTTGCGCAGCACCGCGAGGTGCTTGGAGACCGCGGGCTGCGGGATCCGCAGTGCATCGACGAGGCCGCCGACGTCGCGCGGGCCGCCGCGGGCAAGCACATCGACGATCTCGCGGCGCCGGGGCTCGGCGATGGCGTTGAAGATGTCGGCGGTCGTCTGGGCCCGGGCCACGGGAACATCATATTCCCATATGGGAATATGTCAACCGATTTTCCGGGCGATCCTTCCGCGGGGATTGCGGACGCCGAGGTCGCCGAGGATGGACCGCGGCGTCCCCGGCGGAGCCACACCGAGCCGCTCCGCAAGCCGGCGTGCATCGACCGGCGCCCGCAGCCGCACTTCGGTGTTGTCGAAGAAGACGAAGACGTCGCGGCCGCGGCGTGCGCGCGGGGCCGGCGGGCCGATGCGGCGGGCATCATCCGGCTCAGCGCCGTCGCGCCAGCGCTCGATGCGATGCGCCCATCGCTCGATCTCCCGCGGCGTGTAGCCGCTGCGGTAGAGTTCGCGCGAGCCGTGCAGGCGGATGTAGACCCAGTCGGCCGTGACGTCCTCTGCGGTCGGGAAGGCTCCGGCGACGTCGGCGACGACCACCGCGATGTTGTGCTCCCGCAGCAGCGCGACGAACTCTGTGTTCAGGAAACTCTCGTGGCGGAACTCGACGGCGTGACGGATCGGCCGCAGGGCGTCCGCCTGCGTGTGCACGCGGCCGGTCATCCACGGGCTGTGGCCGCGGGCGAGCGCGGCCGCGGCGGCGGTGTCGCGCGGAAGCAGATCGAAGAACGCTTGCAGACGGTCGGCGTTGGACCGCAGGTGCGGCGGGAACTGCCAGAGGATCGGCCCGAGTTTGTCGCACAGCAGCAGCGGGCCGGAGGCGAAGAAGTTTGCCAGCGGCTCGCGGACGTCCTTGAGCCGGCGCATGTGCGTGATGTAGCGGGGCCCCTTGAGGGCGAACGCAAAGCCCGCCGGGGTCTGCTCGTACCACGAGGCGTACGCGGCGGGGCGCTGGAGGGAGTAGAACGTGCCGTTGATCTCGATGCCGTTGAAGCGGCGAGCGGTGTAGGCCAGTTCGAGGCGCTGTGGGAGGACGGCGGGGAAGAACTTCCCGCGCCACGGCGGGTACGCCCAGCCCGAAACCCCGACCACCACCCGTGCCACGCCACGATCCTACGGGGGGGCGCGGCAACCGTCGCCGGATGCTCCTATCCGTGGCGATCAGGCACGGCGGTTCACATGTCGAGCATGAGCCGCTCGGGCTCCTCGATCGCGTTCTTGATCGCGACGAGGAACTGGACCGCCTCGGCGCCGTCGATGATGCGGTGGTCGTAGGAGAGGGCCAGATACATCATCGGGCGGACGACGATCTGGCCGCTGC
>CALAFV010000126.1 GCA_937891445.1 uncultured Phycisphaerales bacterium
GCGGATCTGGAGCAGCATCGCCGCCGCGGTCGCCAGCGGCGTGTAGACAAGCAGCAGAAGGCCGACGCCGAGGGCGTTGCTGGTCAGCAGCGCGCCGAGGACGACGAAGAGGCTCAGGCAGAGCACCTGCGCCTCGTCGCGCGGGGCCTTGCGGTCGAAGAGTTTGATGAGTTGTATGAGGACGAGGAACTCGGAGAGGTGCGAGACGACGGCGTTGCCGGAGTTGGCGACGCTGAAAAAGGCGCGGGCGATGGCGGCGATGACCAGGAGGTTGATCGCCGCGCGGGGCAGGGCCGTGGGCGTGCCGCCGCGGGCCAGCCACCACCCCAGCGCGAGCACCGGCATGCTGAAGGCGGCCAGCGCCGGGGCGGGCTCGGCGACGCAGTAGCCCATGATCGCCGCGCCGACGGCGAGGCAGGCGACCGTGTTGAAGCGGTCGGGGATGCGCCGGGCCGGGGCGATCGCACTGGAGGCCAGGGCGGTCATGCGGCGGGGCTCCCGATGCGCGGGGCGGCGGCGTGTTGCGCCGGGGGCTCATCCGGTCCGGCGACGTGCACCGCGCCCGCCGGGCCGCGCGAGGGATCGACATGGCCGGCGTGGACGGCGACGACCAGTTCGCCGCGTGGGGCGATGCGGGGCGAGGGCGTGCGCGACGCGGGGGCGGTGAGGTCCAGCAGCGCCAGGTCGTCGAGCAGGCGACCGGCGGCGGCGGGGCCGGGGAGCGGGCGTCGCGTGATGCCCGCCGCGGGGACGCTCAGACCGATCTCGTAGCCGCGCTGGGCGGCGGCGACGATGATGCCGGCGGCGCGGGAGATGGCCGCTTCGTTGTCGGCCTCCGGCGCGGCGGGGTCGGTGTGGACGACGACGGTGATTCGGCGGGGCGCGGGCTGGGCGTGCTGACGCACGAGCAGGTCGCCGGCGCGGGCGCTGGCCCGCCACGCGATTGTGCGGGGGCTGTCGCCGGGGACGTAGGAACGCAGGGCGAAGAAGTCCTCGCCGTGGCCGGCGCGGGCCGGGCGGGGCTGGGCGCCGTGATCGCCGGCCGGGCGGCGGCGGAAGAGGTCCGGCGGCGGCGGGAGGGGCTTGGGTCGGACGATGATGGTGCGAGGCTGGCGGAAGAGCAGGCCCTTGCGGATGAGGCCAAAGGGGAACGTGGTGTCGAGCCGGAAGTCGCCAAGGCGCAGCACGCCGCGACGCGGCGGTGTGAAGGTGGCGCGGGTTTCGACCGTTTCGGATGGGCCGGCGTGCACGAGGAAGGCGTAGGTCTGGGGCGGGGAGCGCGATGCGTCGCCCTCCATGGTGGGCGATTCGGTGGCGCCGATCGCGAAGGCGGGGACGAAACGCGAGCGGTTCGTGACGCGGTAGACCAGCGCCAGCGGTTCGCCGGCGACGGCGCGGGCCGCGCTGCTCCCGGGCGCAGCGCCCGCGGGCTCACGCACGGCGCGGATGCCCATGAGCATCTGGCCTGAGATGAGGCCCGAGACGACGAGGATCGCCAGCGCGAAGCCGAAGGCCCAGAAGAGCAGGTTGTTCTGGCTGTTGAACGCCCCCAGCGCGATCAGAATCGTGATGACGATGTACACGATTCCGGGTGTGTGGAAGTGATAGCGTCGCCGCAGCGGCACGGCGGGGTCGCGCCGATCGGTCCGGCCGACGCCGCGGCGCCGGGTGTCGTCGTCGGCACGCTGGCGCGGCTGGGGTCCCACGGCTGGGAGGCGATACGCCCGGGCGCCGTCGCGGGTTTCCGGGAGCGGGGCCGCGACGGGCGCAGCGCTGGGCGGCGGGGGGGTCATCGGGCGTACGGGGGCTCGTTCCCCGGCTTCCACTTGATGTTGCAGAATCGGTACAGGCCGCACCTCTCAACATACCGAGACATCGGAACGCAGAAAACACTGGAAAACAAGGCTGATTTGAGCAATACTTCAACACCGGATCACACACCCGGATGTATCCTGACAGCCCCAAATCGTATCCTGTATCCTGATCGGAGTTCACCTGATGGGCGCTCAAATGGTCCGCCTCACGGACACCCGCGTAGAGAACTGGGCACCCCCAAAGGACGGCAAAGAACACTACCTCTGGGATTCAGAAGTGAGGGGCCTGTGCGTCCGCCAGCAGCCGGGCGGCTCGCGTGCCTACTACCTGTACCGGCGCGTCAACGGCTCGCCCAAGCGCTACCGGATCGGCGCGGTCGATGAAATCCCGCTGGCCCGCGCCCGCGAGGTCGCCAGCGCGTGGAACGCCGATCTACATGCGGGCCGTCCGCTGACTCCCCTAGGCAACGTCGCGTCCTCTGATCGTGGCCCGGCTGTCCGCACGCTGGGCGAGGTGTTCGCCGACTACATCGAAGCCGTGAAGGCCAGCAAGACCACTTGGGCAGAGGATCAGGCCAAGTTCGACCGCTGGTTGAGGCCCCACGCCCACGTTGCGTTTGACGAGATCGACCGGGCGTTCGTGACGGCCCGCTACATCGAAGTCCGGGACGGGAAGATTCCCCGCCGCTGGCGCAACGGCACCGTGCCCAAGGGGTGGAAGCAGCGGCCCACGAAGGTTCAGGCCGCGCGGTTCGTCACGCTGCTAGGGTCGGTCTGGAAGTGGGAATGGAATCGCCGCATGCTGAGTGGTGAGCACACCGGCGCGATGCCGGAAAGTCCCACGAGGGGCTTTCTGGCCTTGATGGGGCACAAGGAAAACCGCACCTACGCCGACTCCCACCTGCCGGAGGCGGAGTTCGTAGCGATCGTGAATGCCATCGACGCCCACGAAGCGGCGGGCGGCAACCGGGTCCGCTGCGATGCGCTGCGGCTGATGGCGTGGACGGGTCTGCGGAAATCGAACGTCCTGCGGCTTCAGTGGGCATGGGTACACCTGAACGCGAAGCGGCCATTCATCCAGATTCCCAAGGGCGAGTTCAAGGGCAGGCGCGAACATATCGTGCCGCTGATCCCGCAAGCCGCGGCGCTGCTGCGCCGCTGGCGGGATGCCGCCGGACGGGACGCCAAGTACGTCCTGCCGGGTCGGTCTGAGGACGGGCATATTGGCGACCTGCGCCCATCGTGGGTCAAGGTGCTGGAACTGGCCGGACTCGCCGAGCGTCGCCCAAGGGTTCGTATGCACGACCTGCGCGGGCACGTCGCCACAAAACTGCATCGGATGGGCGTTCCTGTCGGCACCATCATGGCGATCATGGGTTGGAAGAACGTCCAGACGGCCATGCGGTACATCCGGGCGTCCCGCGACGAAGCGTTTGACGCGATGGAGAAGTACGGCGAAGCTTGGGGCGCGCCGAGCCTCAAACTGACCGATGAGGAGGCCGCGTGAACGCCGCTCAACACAAATGGCTAATCCGGTCTTCGGGGATCGTGCTTCGTACGGATGCGAACACCGACGCGGCACGGTTCGCCCGTCTCTTCGTAGAGACGTGGCGGATGATTCCCCTTGCGGATCGTCGCCTGATGCGCCGGGGGCATCGGTACCCCGGTGACTTGTGGATGGGCGTCGGCCTGTTTCACGATCATCAGCGCTGGCAGCGTGGCCCGAGCGGTGAAGCGGCGGCGCAGTTCTCCGTTCTCTCCGATCATCTGGAACTGACCGTCCGCAACGCATGGTTCGCCCGGCTGCCTGATGAGCACGCCCGTTGCATCATCGCTCACGAACTGGGGCACTGTGTGCTGAGCGCCACCAGCCCGTACCACCTGGGCGATGCCTTCGCAGAGGAAGACGTAGCGGAGCAACTTCGGGCGTGGGGCTTCGATGATGAAGCCCGCATGGACTTTGAGGCCGGGTGCGGGCTGCGCACCGGGGAGGCAGCGTGAGCAAGCCCCCAAAATCACCCCAGCGGCGCGAGGCCGACGAACTACGGGCAGAGGGCTTCCCCGTCCGGTCGATGGACGTGCTGAAGTTCCCCGGCCGCCCCACCTTCGACCCTACTTCGGACGCACCGATTGTGGCCGGTGTACGCGACCCGCAACAGTTCATCCGGGACGTGGCGGCGCTGGCCCGGACGGACGCGGCCACGCGACGGTTCGTGGCCGAGCACGGGCATCTGGGCAGTGTCCGCAGTCCGGCCTTCCTTGCCGCCCTGTCCGCGTGGGTCCGAGAAAGGCTCACGTCGGGGTTTGATGCTCCGAGTTCGGTTGAGTGGCAACAGCGGGCCAGTAGCAACCTTGACCGCTTCTGGCAGAAGGTGTACAGTTGACTGACAACACATCAGGCGGACCCCCGACCGGCTAAGCCGTGCGGGGGACCATCAGGAAAACGGTGCAAGCGGTTCCGACCGCTTCCACGGCCTCCCTCTGGTACTCGGTTCATGCCGGGCATCGGGAGGCCGCGTTCGTTTTCCGACCGTTCGCCACCCGGTGCCCATCAAAAGGGGCACGACGATGGCGACTGGTGAAATCGACAGACTGCTGAATGAACGGGAGGCCGCAGCCCTACTCGGGCTGTCGCCGCACACCCTCAACCGCTGGCGAGTGCTGCGCACCGGCCCATCCTTCACGCGGGTTGGGCGGCTGGTGCGGTACCGGGAGAGCGCGATTCGTTCGTACATCGCGTCCCGCGACGTGCCTACGGCGGATCAGCCGGTGCGGAAGGTGGGTGCGCGGTGAGTAGCGAGCCTCTCCCCGGATTCCTGCGCCCCGATCAGGTGTGCGAACGGCTGGGTACCTCGCCCTCTTCGCTCTCCCGTTGGATGCGGGAAGGCAAGGTGCCGCACTACCGCATCGGTCGGTCCATCTTCATCCCTGAACGCTGGCTGCGATATGTTGAAATGGCGGCGCTCGGAGAGGCCGACGCCGGTTCGGATGAGAAGGGCGGGGCTGACCAATGAGCACGCCCCCGGTCCCTGATTCTGCTGGCGACTACTGGACGACGCCGTACCCGCAGCCCTTGGAACTGGGTTCGTATGGCGCTCACGCCGTGGCGTTCCTTCGCCGTCTGCGCCCCGATGGCCCGTGGCCCATCACCGCCATTTGGCCCGAGCGGGAGGAGAAGCGGCCCGCTCTGACGAAGACCTACGGCCCCGTCGCCGGTGACAGGATCGGCGATGCCGATGCCTGCGCTACTGCCATTGACAGCGCGAACACCACGGGATGGAACGTCTACTACTCACTCAACCCGACGCGCGGCCCGGTCACGAAGAAGGCCGACAAGGCGGACATTCTCGCCGTGGAGTTCTTTCACGTCGATATCGACGTGCCCGCAGCGCCAGCGGACGCCACGCCCGAGCAGCGCGCGGAGCACGTCGCCCGCGAGAAGGCCCGCATTCTGCGCCTGCTTACGACCGAACTACCGGAGGGCGTGCCGCCACCGACGTTCA
>CALAFV010000127.1 GCA_937891445.1 uncultured Phycisphaerales bacterium
ACTCGACCTCGCAGTCGCCCGCGCGAAGATCTACATGGAGGCGTTCGGCAAGATCGCCGACCTGCACGCCCCCGAGCCCGGACCGACCGGGCGCGAGGCCTGCTCGTGCGGGGAGACCTTCTTCGAGTTGTGCCCCACGGCCTCCGTCGTCACCGACGCCCAGGCCCGTGCCGACCTCCTCTCGACCCTGGAGACCTCATGAGCACCCTGACCGAAGCCGCCCGCCTGGCCCTGACCCAGGTCGGTCAGCGCATCGACGACACCTGGGCGACCGAGGACCTCCTGCGCTACGCCGAGGTGTGCTCCCTGGCCGAGCAGGCCGAGGCGACCGGCAGGGTCGCGGAGGAACTGCGCACGGCGAACCTCCTCGCGGTGGTGGGCCTCTACAACAGCGTCTTGGAGATCGGGAGGGGGGTCTCCCACACCGAGGCCGGTGCGCTCGACGCGCTGGCGATGGTCGCGAAGAGCCTCCTCGGCGAGGACGCCCCCGAGTCATGACCCCCTCCGGTGGCGCGGTCTACGTCTAGATGACAGGCATGTCCGACTCGGCAGAAACGCTTGACATGTCTGCCCATCGTTTGAAATGGTGGGCCCATGACCGAAGAGCAGCCGGACTCCACCGCGATGGCGGTACGTGAGGAACTGGCATCCCGCGAGCGCGAGATGCACATTCCCGTGCGCCCCGGGGTGTGGTGGGCACTGGGCATCGCCTCTGTGCTCGGGCTGGTCCTGGTCTCACTGATGATCCGATGAAGGAGACCCCCATGTCCGAGACGCCGTCCGAGCACCCCCTGATGACCCCGGGGGAGGTCTCGACGCTCTTCCGAGTCAGTTCCAAGACGGTCACGCGCTGGGCCGACGACGGGCGACTGACGTCGTTCCGCACCCTCGGCGGACACCGGCGCTTCCTCCGCGAGGAGGTCATGCGCCTCAAGGAGGAGGCCTCGCAGCCGGGTAGCGAGTCGTGATCGACGAGATGACGAGCCTCGCGCTCCAGATCCGCGACGAGGCGATGAACACCTTCGCCGACCTGGCGAGGATGCACCGAGAGAGAAAGGGCCACCGCCATGGCTGAGTTCATCGTCACCTTCGGCCCCGACCACGCTGAGCGGTCTGGCGAGCCGTGGCGAGACTCCAAGGGGTACGCGGTGCTTGAGTCATCGAGCCTGCTGGAGGCGATCCACGGCGCGGCCAAGGTGTTCGGGGAGCACTACTCGATGGTCCGCCTGCCTCGCGAGATCTCCGAGGACGACCTGCGCCGCTTCTTCCCCCGAGGGGAGATCGCCCGGGTCACAAGCCCTGCCCCGGGACTCTGGACGGTCAAGGTCCACTAGCACGA
This sequence comes from uncultured Phycisphaerales bacterium, assembly GCA_937891445.1. GTDB lineage: Bacteria > Planctomycetota > Phycisphaerae > Phycisphaerales > UBA1924 > CALAFV01. Next base: position 1,340 of record CALAFV010000127.1, read on the forward strand.
CCGCCCCGCCATGGTGGGCGAGGCCGGTTCGATCCCGGCCCGGGGCACGCGAGGGGGACCACCCCCGCAGGGAGAACACTGGAGGAACCATGTCTGACGACACGCCTACCGCCAAGGCGCGCACCCCGCGTTGGCCCATTCCTGTCGCGATTGCAGCACTCGTGCTCGGGGTCGCCATCGGATCGGCGTCCTCGGGAGCCCCCGCTGCCCCGCAGCCCGCCCCGACCGTCACCGTGACGGCGGAGGCCGAGCCTGCGCCCGCACAGACCGTCGAGGTCGAGGTCCCGGGAGCCATCTCGCCCGAGTGCGCGCTCGCGCTCGACCGGGCGGAGGAGATCTTCATCGTCTCCCACGAAGTCATGGGGATCATGGGCCGGGTGATGAGCGAGGTCATGCCCGACGCGGTCATGTCGGCCTACCTCCAGGACGTCGCCGGGATGGACCAGGCCACGCTCGCGCTGGAGGAGGTCACCCGCGACATCAACGCGGCGACCGCGCGCGTCGAGTCGATCGACTACCTCACCCCCGCCACCGCCTGCCGGGGCTGAGCCATGAAGATCGACGACCTGTACCGCATCGAAGGGGGTGGTGACTCGACCGCTATCTGAGTCATCCCGCACGAACCACATCACGTTGGGAGATAGAAAAATGAGCAAGTTCAAGCACTGGGTGGCGATGCTCGCCGCCCTGGCCCTGGCAGGGGTGGGCCTCGTGGCCCTGCCCGCCCAGGCCACCCCCGCGTCGCCCCCGGGCGACCTCGTCTGCGAGGGCACCCCGGAGGTGCTGGGCCACGAGTGGCAGCAGCAGATCCGCACCCGCACGCTCGTCCCCGAGGTCGAGGAAGTCTCGCACCAGGTCTACTCCTACTCGAAGCAGGAGGAGAAGTTCAAGACCGAGTACCGCTTCGCGAAGTTCGTGCGCACGAAGTACAAGACCTACACCAAGCCGGTTGCCGAGGTGAAGGCGCAGCACTACTCGTGGACGGGCAAGAAGCGCGACGCGGACAACCCGCCGACCGTGGTCCCGCCGCACAAGTACTGGCAGGCGAACACCCACCAGGAGCCGCACGGCAACGAGGCGACGTGGGTGAACGAGCACCTGCACTACACGGCCAACAGCAAGGGTCACGCCTCGTGGTTCTACTTCACGCCTGCGATCCCCGGTGTGCCGGGCGGTTGGGGAGAGTGGTCGGACTTCGGGGAGTGGGAGAAGTGGCTCCCCGAGCAGCACGTCCAGTGGCGGAGCACGCCCGACCCCATCGGCAGCCCGCAGAAGCACGCGGAGGGGACGGTCGGGAACACGAAGTTCTACCGAGAGTGGCAGGTTCGCCACGACGATCAGACGCGCCAGGTGTCGGACGGGTTCGACACGATCTACTCCGGCGAGGTGACTGACCCGCTCGGGGACCCGTGGGTGCTGCTGCCCGGCTACCCGCGCACCGAGGTCACCACCGAGTACGTCCCGGCCTACTACACGACGTGGACGGACTGGGCTGACACGGGCGACGTCGTGCGCACCGACGAGGAGGTCGAGCCCGACCTGCCCGCTGACACGGACGTGATCGAGCACCGCTGGGTGCACGTCGGGACCTACGTGCGCACCGAGGCCGTCCCGCCGTCGTGGCAGCAGGACGACCCCAAGGCTGACTGCTACAACGGTCCGAAGTTCCTGGAGACGGGTCACGAGCAGGTCTGTGGCAGCGTCACGATCAGCCTGCGCAACGTCAGCCCGTGGCTCTACCGCGTGCTGATCGAGACGAAGAACGACGAGGGTGACTGGGTGCGCGTCGCGTCCCCCAGCCCCGCCTCACCGTTCGAGGTCGCGCCGGGTGTGCTCCTGGTGGACAACCGCACCGACGGCGGTCTCAGTGGTCCGACCAAGGATGCATCAGGCTGGTACACGGTCACCTTCCCCGAGGACTCGGGCGACCGTGAGGTGCGCTACAAGGTGTCCTCCGGTACCGAGGCGGACCTGTACGTCGGCAAGCCGGTCGGCGAGTGGACAGAACTCACCGTCCTGACGGACTGCGAGGCCCCGGAGGTTCCGGAGCCCAAGGTCGAGGTCGAGTGGGGCGAGTGGGGCGAGGGTGAGTACACCTGCGAGGACACGACGGTCACTCTCAGCCGCACGGGCGTCGAGACGACCACGACGTACAAGGTCGTCGGCGAGCCGGGCAACTGGTCCATCGAGGTCGACGAGGTCACGACCAAGGAGGTCTCCGAGACCGACACCCGTCTGCTGACGGACGAGGAACTCGCGGCACTGGAGGAGGAGTGCTCGCCCCCGCCGACGCCCACCCCGGACCCGACGCCGGAGCCCCCGCCCACGGAGGACCCGGAGGACCCGGACTCGCCCGACGAGGACGAGACGCCGGAGCCCGAGGACCCGGACGAGGACACCCCGGAGAAGCCGGAGCGTCGCCGCCTCGCGGAGACCGGCTCGGACATGCTGCTCGCGGCCCTCGGCGCGGCCCTGCTCGCCGCCGTCGGCACCGGGCTCGTCGCGATCCGTCGTCGGACCCAGGAGGACTAGCGAGCGATCCTCGCTAGGCTGACCTAGGCTCGACAGCACAGCCCTCGGAGGGTCATCTTCCGAGGGCTGTGCCATGCCCGGACTTCACCCTCTAGGAAATGTTGACAATGGGGGTGGATGAGAGGAGACTCTAGGTGTAACGACCTAAGGAGGTCACCATGCGCAAGACCGTTGCCGCCACAGCGCTCGCCGCGCTGGCGTTC
>CALAFV010000128.1 GCA_937891445.1 uncultured Phycisphaerales bacterium
GGGGTACGAGTTGCTCATGCTGGCGGAGGCGGCGGGCGCGGTGTGGGAGCGGCTGGCGCGGCCTGATGAGGGGCCGCCGGACGCCGAGGGGGCGGCGGCGCGGCCGCGGGATGGGGATGCGGAGCGCAAGGCCGTGCGAGCGGGGTGGCACGCGTTCAACATCGCGCGGATCGAGGCCGGATGGCCGCTGTACATGATCGACTTCGGGCCGGACTCGCTGCCGCACGAGACGGGGGCGATCGAGGACCGGGTGAGTTTCAAGAAGGGGTGCTATCTCGGGCAGGAGATCGTGGCGCGGATGCAGGCACGCGGGCACCCGAAGCAGCGGCTGGTGGGGCTGCGCGTCGAAGGTGAGGCGGAGGTGGCCGGAGGTGCGGGGGTGTTCGAGAAGGAGGAGGGGGGCGACCCGATCGGCGCGGTGACGAGCAGCGCGGCTTCGCCGATGCTCGGGTCGGCGACGGTCGCGTTCGCGATGGTCAAGTACCAGAACGCGCAGGCGGGGGCCCAGGTCTGGGTGGCGACGGCGGGGGGGACGATGGCTCGCGCGGTGGTGCAGCCGTCGCTGGTGTTCTGGAAGCGGTGAGCGGGAGGCCCTGCGCAAGAGGACCCGGGGATTCGCGTAGAAGAGAAGAAACGAAGAAGAGGAGGATGTTCATCCCCGGCGTGACGTCGGAGGTCGGGTCCGGCACTGGTGGCTAGATTGGCCTTCGGTACACGAGGACCGCGTCCGGGCCGCGGCGGGTCATGCGGACCAGTTCGTAGCGGCGGGCGTCGCTGAGCCATGGGGCGACGTGGCCGGCGGCGAGGGGGCGGGCGTGCTCGTCGGCCATCAGCATGGGGGCGATGAACACGACCGCTTCGTCGATCAGTTGGTCGCGGACGAGGGAGCCGACGAGGCCGGGCCCGGCTTCGACCAGCACGTTGGAGGCCTGATGAGCCTGGGCGAGGTGGCGGAGCAGGACGGTCAGGTCGAGACGCTCGGGCTGGCCGGGGAGGCCGACGATCTCGGCGCCGGCGGCGATGAGAGCGTCGCGAGCCTCGGCGCGAAGGCTCAGGGCCATCTCGGCGCACGCGATTGTGAGCGGGGCGCCGCCGCCGTCGGTACCGCCGCGGGAGATCGAGCGCACCAGCGCCGATGTCGCTGGTGTTTCCAGCAGCGGGTCCACGACCACCCGCCGGGCGACACGGCGCAGGCGCGGGACCTTGCGGGCGGTCAGGAGCGGGTTGTCGGCCTTGACCGTGCCGATGCCGGTGAGGACGGCGTCCACGCGCGAGCGGAGGCGGTGGACCATCCGGCGCGAGGCTTCGGAGGAGATCCACTGGCTCTGGCCCGTGCGCGTGGCGACGCGGCCGTCGATCGTCTGGGCCCACTTGGCGATGACCCACGGTGTGCCCGTGGTGATGCGTTTGATGAACGGGTCGGTGAGGCGCGTGGCAAGGGGGCTGGCGTCGGAGAACTCGGCGGCGATGCCGGCTTCGGCGAGGCGCTCGGCGCCGCCGCGGGCGCTGGGGTTGGGGTCGTGGCGAGCGAAGATGACGCGGGCGACCTTCGCGGCGATCAGCGCGTCGGTGCACGGGGGCTGCTTGCCGTGGTGGTTGCAGGGCTCGAGCGTGGTGTAGACCGTTGCGCCGGCGGGGGAGTGGCCGCGGCGGGCGCAGTCGGCCAGGGCCTCGATCTCGGCGTGCGGCTCTCCGAAGCGGCGGTGGTGGCCGCGGCCGATGATGCGGCCGCTGGGATCGACGATCACGCACCCGACAAGGGGGTTGGGCTCGACGTCGCCCGCGGCGCGGAGGGCCGCGCGGGCGGCGGCGTCGAGGTGCTGCTTGTGCTCGCGGCGCGGGGACACGCCATCGACCTTAGGCGCGGCGGACGAGGGTTCTCCGCAGTTGCGGCGTCAGCACGCCGGCGGCCTCCAAATCGGCCAGCCACCGCCGGCCGTCCTGCACGTAGCCGGCGGTGGGCTTAAGTTGGGGGATCAGGCTGCGCCAGTAGGCGTTGAAGCGGGCCATCATCAGTTCGCGGACGAGTTTGGCGACCATCGAGGCGAGCGCGACCGGGAGATGCTGGCGCTCGGCCTCGGGCATGAACGTGACGGTCATGATGCGGCCGGCGGGGGCGGCGTCGTCCGGCCCGGCGCGGATCAGGTAGCGGCTGCACCGGTCGGTTTCTTCCAGTTCGAGGACGTCGGCGCCGGGGATGACGCGAGAGAGGACGCCGCGGTAGGAGGTGCGGCCGCCCTGGCGGTCGCAGACGATCCTCGGGCCGGCGCCGCGCGGCGGCGAGGCTCCGTTGTCGGCGAGGTCGGCCTCGATCGCCTCGGCGGGGTCGATGGGCGCCCAGTGCTCCCAGGCGTAGCGCAGGTGGTCGGCGACACCCAGCATCGTGGCGGCGGCCTTTGTGCCGGTGCGCTCGACTTCGTCGTTGAACATCCCCTCGCAGACGGCGCGGCAGGCCAGGCGCATCGGGGCGACGCCGGCGCGGTGCATCGCGCGGGCGAGCAGGTTGGATGCGATGCCGATCTGAGCGGCGGAGATGCCTGCGCAGGGGACGGGGCACGGGTCGCCCGCGTACCACGGCAGCGGCTCGGGGGCGGCGCCGAGGGCGCGGAACAGGTCGAGGTCCGTCTCGGGCCGCACGCCCTCGCCCGGGCAGACCGCCAGGAAGGTGAGGACGGCCCGCTCCAGGTGAAGCAATGGGTGGCGACCGGGGGCGTCGCCGTTGCTGTTGGGGAGTTTCAGTTTCTTGGAGTCGTCCACCGCGATGCGGCGCTTCTTGTCCCCCGGTTTGCGGCAGACCGCCGACGCGAGCGCGGTCCACAAGTTTGGTGGTGGATCACCGGGGTTCCACCGCTCCACGCGGAACGCGGTCATGCCGATGCACAGCGGCCCCAGCAGCGGCCCGTACCCTGCTTCGTCGATGCCGGCGATGATCAGCGGCATCCCAGGATGGTAAAGGAAACTCGGCCGCCGTGCATGCCGCGGCGAGCCGTCAAGGGCGGTGTTCGCACGGCCCCGGCGGGCAGGGGGCGGTCAGTGCCGCCGCCGCGCTTCGTCCACCGCGACCGCGGCGTTGATGAGCGCCAGGTGGGAGTACGCCTGCGGGTAGTTGCCCAGAGCCAGGTCGTAGGCGGGGTCGTACTCCTCCGACAGCAGGCCGGTCGGGCCGGCGAGGGCGGCGAAGCGCTCGAGGAGTTCCTCCGCGTCGTCGAGGCGGCCCTTGAGGGCGTACGCCTCAATGAGCCAGCCGGTGCAGAGGTGGAAGCCGCCTTCGATGCCGGGCAGGCCGTCGTCGTGGATGTACCGGTAGACGGTCGGCCCTTTGCGGAGGTAGGTCTCGACGGCGCGGACGGTCGCCACGAATCTGGGGTCGTTGGGCGGGAGCAGGCCGGTGAGCCCGATCTGGAGCGCCGCGGCGTCGATGAACGGGCTGCCGTAGGCCGTGGTGAAGGCCCCGCGGCCGTCGGCGGCCTCGGGGTTCCAGCCGGCGGAGAGGACGTCGGCCGCGATGGTGTCGCGCAGCGCCTCCCACTCCGGGTTGCGGCGGCGGAAGAGGTACTCCTCGACCAGCAGAGCGCGGTTGACGGTGTGCCAGCACATCACCTTCGAGTGGACGTGGTGCTGGCGCGGGCCGCGGATCTCCCAGATGCCGTGGTCCGGGTCGCGCCAGCGCGACTCGACGGCGCGGACCATTGCGCGGACGAGGTGCCAGTGCTCCGGCGAGACCGGCGCGCCGTGCTCGGCGAGCAGCGCGACCAGGTCCACGATCGGGCCGAAGACGTCCAGTTGGACCTGTGCCGCGGCGGCGTTGCTGATGCGCACGGGGGCGCTGTCGGCGTAACCGGGGAGTTCGGCGATCTCGGCCTCCGGCGGCAGGTGGCGGCCGGTGACGGTGTAGATGGGGCGGATGCGGTCGGGGCTTTCGATCGAGTCGACGATCCCCAGCAGCCAGTCCAGCAGGCGGATCGCATGGCCGGTGGAGCCCAGGCGGACCAGCGCCGCGGCCGCGAGCGACGCATCGCGAGGCCAGCAGAAGCGGTAGTCCCAGTTCCGCTGCCCGCCCATGTGCTCGGGGAGGCTGGTGGTGCCGGCGGCGGCGATGCTTCCCGTTGGGCCGTGGCACAGGGCCTTGATGACCAGGGCACTGCGGCGCAGCAGTTCGGGCGGGACGGGGCCGGACGCCGGCACGCGCAGCGTCGAGGCCCATCCGGACCAGAAGTTGTGCGTCTGCTCGCGGCGGTGGGCCTCGTCGTGGGTGGCGCGGCGCAGGCTCGCCGAGCCGTAGCGGAGTTCGAAGACGACGGGGCCGTGGGAGGCGTCGACCTCCGCGAAGGCGGTGTGGTGCCTGCCGTCGTCGAGGATCTTCCACACCAACGGGACCGACGACGGTGCGCGGCAGATAAGAACGACCGGATCGGGGCTCCCCTCGATCTCCACGCCGGTCACGCTGGGGTCGTCTTCGGCCTCGTGGATCCGCAGACGGGTTACGGTGCGGCCGAAGTCCAAGCGCGGGGCGAAGCGCACCAGGACGCGGGCGGGTTCCGCGTGCTCGGCGCCGTCGGCCGCCTCGACGACGCGGATCAGGTCGCTCCGCCCGGCGCGTTGGAACGCGCGCCCGCCGCTGCAGTCGAAGTAGTCGGTGACGGTGACGCCCGGCCAGCGGGTGCGGAGGATGAACGAGTCGCCGTCGTACTCCTGCGCCACCGGCTGGGTGGCGTGGTGCGGCGCGATGTCGAAGAACCCGGCGCTGGGGCCGCCGAGGAGGTCCGCGAAGAGCGCGGGGGAGTCGATTCGCGGCAGGCACAGCCACGTCACGCGGCCGGCGGGGGTGAGCACGGCGATGGTCCGCTGGTCGGAGAGGACGGCGTGGCGCTCGATCGGGACGACGGTCCGTTGCGAGAGCCACTGCCGCCGCATCTTCACGAGGTCCGTCAGCAGCGCCGTGACGGCGGTGGTGTCCGGCACGCGGGCTCTGGCCTCGGTCGGGCCGGGGCCGACCTTGATGGTCAGGTCGCCTTGCGGCAGGACCGCGAACGCGTCCTCGTCGGTCAGGTCATCGCCGATGAAGATGACGGTCGTTGCGCCGAGGCGGTGGCGCAGGCCGAGCAGGGCGCGGCCCTTGTCTCCCAGCGCGACGTTGAGTTCGACGACCATCGAGCCGTGCCGGACGTGCACGCCCTCGCGCTTCGCGAGGCTCGCCTCGACGCGTGCCAGCGCGGCGGCCGCCGCGGCGGGGGTGGCGCGGCGGTAGTGCAGGGCGACGCCGAAGGGCTTGACCTCCACGAACAGGCCCGGGTCTTCGCGGGCCATCTCCGCCAGTTCGAGCGTCAGCGCGGAGAGGAGTTTGCGCTGCGGCTCGGTCAGCATCGGCGGGGGCAGGTGCGAGGACTCGACGCCGTGGCTGCCGATCAGGATGACCCGCGTCTGCCCGGCGTCGCCCCGCGCGCCGCCGGGGGCTGCCGCGTCCGCTCCCATGACGCGCCCGAGGAAGTCGCGGGGCCGGCCGGAGACCAGGGCCGCGTGGGTGTGCGGGAGGTCCGCCAACTCGCGCAGGGCGGCGAGGGCCGCGGGGTCGGCCCGGGCCTGCGACGGGTCTTCCACGATGGGGGCGATGGTCCCATCGAAGTCGGAGGCGACCAGCAGC
>CALAFV010000129.1 GCA_937891445.1 uncultured Phycisphaerales bacterium
ACGGCAGGACAAAGCAGCAAACCAGCAAAGCACCAAAGCAGCAAAGAAAGCCCCCAAACCCACCACCACTCAGTCCTCAGTCCCAAGTCCTCAGTCCGCTTCTCCGCTCGGCCATGGCGAGAGTCGCGCTGCGCTACCGCCCCGCTCCCATCCCGGCGATGACCATCTGCTTGTCGTGCTCGAGGCGGATGGTGTACTCCACCGCCGCGGCCTTCTCGCCGAAGGCCTGCGCCCCGGCGACGACGTCCCAGCGGATGATCCCTTCTTTCCGCCGCTCCGCCGCGCCCGGCTCGGTGCTGGGCTGGACCGAGGGGTTCACGAGCGTGAGTTTGATCTCCTGCTCGCGGGTCCTGGGGATGCGGTCCAGCAGGCGCACGCGGGCCTCGCCGGGGCCGAAGTTGTCGATGGCCAGGCGATAGGTCAGGTCCACGATCCTGTTGCCGCCCTGCACGGATTCGAGGCGTTCGACCAGTTCCCGCCGCGCCCGCAGCGATGGGTCGTGGCCGAAGCCCAGGACGAAACTCTCGCCGACGGCCACGGTCGGCAGTTCGCCGCTGCCGACGAACCGCCCCTCCACGTACGCCCCGACCGGCCCGGCGAGAAGCACCATGTCGCTGGTGTTGCGGGCCAGGGCCTCGTCGTAGACCGAAGTCGTGAGGGCCGGGGTCGCGACTTTGTAGAACTCCGCGGGGAGGCTGAGGGAAGCGATCTGCACCTGCTGGCGCTCCGCGCGGCTGGGGAGGCTCGTCGGACCCGTGAGCGTGTAGGTGACGCTCAGCCCGTCGGGCTCCGCGGTCGTGCCGGACGTGGAGCCGGGGCCGCCGCGCCGGATCCGCTCGCGCGCGGTCAGGTCGAGCATCAGGTCGGCGGAGGCGATCTCGTTGAGGTCGCGGTCGAAGCGGGCCCCGGCCTCCGCGGCGCCCTGGCCGCGCTGGTGCTCCACCTGGCGGCGCTGGCGCATGTTCGCCATCTTGGCCTCGCCGTAGTCCAGAGCCTGGGGCTCCACCGCCTGCTGCGACATGCCCGGGCCCACGAGCGACACCGTCAGCGGGGAGAGTTCCGGCGCCCGCGCCGCCAGCGACGGCGTCGCCGTCGAGAGCGTCATGCTGACGCCGGTCCAGTCCTCGCCGGTCATCTGCTGGATGGAGGCGTAGTACTCCAGACGCACGCCCGCGCCGCCGCCGTCGGAGCGAGCGGTGTACGACGGGGTCCATCCCGCCTGGTCCACGAGATAGCGGACGCGCAGCGTCGCCCCGCGCGGCTCGCGCACCTCCGCGAGCACGAGGGCCTCGCGCACCGTCCGGGCCGAGCCGCTGGCGATCGTTGCGCGCTGGCGCTGGGCCAGGTCGATCTGCTTCTCGAGGTCCCTGCGCTCCGCGGCGAGTCGCAGTTCCTGCTCCGCGGCCTCGCGCCGCTGCGTCAGGAGCAGTTGCGTGAGACTCGCGAGGGTGTCGGCGTTGAGCACGCCGCGGCTGAGTTCGGCGTTCGCGGCGGGGGCCACGAACTGCTCGAGTTTGGCGAGGTACGCCTTGTGCTCGCCCAGGACCTGCTCATACCGGCGTGTGGCCTCGAGTTTGTCGCGCAGCGCGGTGATCTGCTCGTCGAGGCGGCGGACCTCCTCGTTGACGTCCTCGAGCACCGGCCGCGTGCGGAAACGGACCGACCGCACCTCGAGCCCACCGCCGGACTCGGCGAAGAGGCTCTCGGGGATGATGCGGTCCGGCAGGTCGGTGACGACGATCTCGGCGATCCCACCCGGCTGATCGACGCCGACAACGCGGGTCACCAGCGCCTGGCCGCGGTAGACCGTGACCTCCTCGATCGTCCCGCGGGCCGCGAAGGCGTCCGCCAGCGACACGGAGGACGCCGTCCCGACCAGGCCCACCGCCAGCCACACCGGCACGCTGCGCACCACCATCTCGTATCTCCTGAGCGCCCCCTGTCGCCGAAGATACGAATACCCCGCCCTCCGGTGCGCAACACGTCTGTAACACGCGCGGCGACGCTGCGGCGAGCCCCATGTTTGGGTTCTCATCCGGTTGTCGTGACCCGCGGGCTGTGCCCGCCGGCGACGGACGGAGGAAGCGGGGTTCCTACGCCGCTCAGCGGCGGCGGCGCCGGAGGCCCAGCCCGGCGCCGATCACCAGGGCGGCAGCGCCCCCGGGCGACGGGACGGTGGCGATGAACGCCTCGCGAACGCCGGCGGGCGTGATCGCAGAGCCGACGATCACGGTTCCGTCGGGCGAGATGCCGCGGGCCTCCATGAAGTGCCAGCCCGTCACATCGATCCCCGCGGAGGAGAGGTAGTTGCTGAGGGTCATGGCCTCGTCGCCGACCCAGACGGTTGCGATCCACGGATCATTGATGGAGTCGGTGAAGGACGTGCCGACCGCGATCGCGCCATCGAGGCTGATGTCGTAGACCGCGGCGCCGACAGTGCCGGCGGGGCGGGACAGCATCTCAAAGCCCTCGTCGGCGGTCCAGCGGAACGGCTGGTCATAGAAAGAGCCAGAACCAGTGGGAGTGATCGCCCCGACGAGAGTCTGGCCGCCGGCGCTGGCGGCAAACGTAGCAAAAGCGAGGTGGTTCGGAACAGGGTCGAGGACTTCGGGGGTGTCACCCGTCCAGCGGGTGAGGTAGGTCGCCGAGCCGATCAGGGCGGTGCCGATGATCTCGCCGGTCGGGGCGATGCACGTCGCGCCGGTCGCGATGGCGCCGGGAGGCGAGGAGAGGGGCTGGGGGGCGGCGAAGCCGTCCCAACGCACGGCATTGGTGCCCGTCGGCGACGAGCGCGTGCCGACCGTGAACGAGCCGTCGGGGGAGACCGCGCTGGCCGCGATGAAGTTCGTCTGGGCCGGCACGGGGAGCGGCACAAGCGGCCCGGCGGCTTCCCAGCGGAAGTAGATCGGGTTTATCCCGTTCTCGGCACGACCGATAAGGACCCGGCCATCACTCGACACACTCAGGGCGCGCGTGTTCGTGGCGTTCGGGATGAACCCGAGGTCCTGGGGCTCCTGGCCGAGCACCCATCGAACGGCGTGGTGGGTGTCAGGAATGGGTGCGGTGCCCCGGCTGATGGAGCCAACGACCGTCGTGCCATCGGCGGAGATGTCGTACGCGGTCGCACCGACAAACCCGGAAGGACGGGGGAGGACAACGAGGCCCACATCGGCCGCGGCGTGCGGCGCGGCGATGGAGGCGGCCAGTAGAGCGAACAGGGCACGGGGCTGGGTCACGGTTGGGACTCCTCTCTGCGCCCCCCTGTTTCATGACGGCGGAGGTCGGGCGTGTGTGAACGACCGGAAGCCCGAAATGTGCCGCCGGCAGGTTGGTGAGGGGGCGCCGACGCCGCACGCCTCCCTCACCCGTGCCGGAACCGGACTTCCGGCGCCCGCGGGAGGCCCGCCCGCCGCGGCCGACCGGGACGGG
>CALAFV010000130.1 GCA_937891445.1 uncultured Phycisphaerales bacterium
TGTGGTCGTCGGTGCGGCGATGGCGCCAGCCTGGGCGGAGGCGCCGCCGGCTGCCGCGGCGCCGGCGGTCGCCGAGGCGATCGACGTCGCGGCGATCCTTGAGCCGATCCGAAAGAAGCACAACCTGCCGGCGATGGGGGGCGCGGTCGTGCGCGGCGGGGAGGTCGTGGCGGTGGGGGTCAGTGGAGTGCGAAAGACCGGGGACCCGACGCCGGTCACGGAAGACGATCTGTGGCACATCGGCTCGTGCACGAAGTCGATGACGGCGACGCTGTGCGCCGTGCTGGTGGAGCGGGGAAAACTGCGGTGGGACATGACGCTGGCGGAGGTCTTCCCCGACGAGGCGCCGACGATGCACGAGGCGTTCCGAGGGGTGACGCTGGAGCAACTGCTGACCAATCGCGGCGGCGTGCCGACCGATCTGAGCGCGGGCGGGCTGTGGAGCCAGTTGTGGACGTTCCGGGGGACGCCGCGGGAGGCGCGGAGGCTGCTGCTGCGGAGCGTGACCAGCCGCGCACCGGCGGCGGAGCCGGGGACGAAGTTCATCTACTCCAATGGCGGGTTCGCCATTGCGGGGCACATGGCCGAGACGGTGATGGACCAGCCGTACGAGGAGTTGATGCAGGAACTGGTCTTCGGCCCGCTGGGGATGACGACGGTGGGGTGGGGGGCGCCGGGGGACCCGCCGCCGGCGGACGGGGCCATCACACAACCGTGGGGACACACGGCGAAGGGGGACCCGGTGGAGCCGGGGATCCGCGGCGACAACCCGACGGGGATCGCGCCGGCGGGACGGGCGCACCTGACGCTGCGGGACTGGGGGCGGTACGTTGCGCTGCACGTCGGCGGGGAGAAGGAGGAGCCGGTCAATGGCCTGCCGCGGCTGCTCAAGCCCGAGACGATGCGGCGCCTGCACACGCCGCCGGAGGGGGCCACGGGGCCGGGGAGCGACTACGCGATGGGGTGGGGGCGGACGATGCGGCCATGGGGCGGCGGGCATGTGCTGACGCACAACGGGTCGAACACGATGTGGTTCGCGGTGACGTGGCTGGCGCCCGAGAAGGACTTCGCGGTGCTCGTGACGTGCAACCAGGGCGGTGACGTGGCGGCCAAGGCGTGCGACGAGGCGGCGGGGGCGCTGATCGGGGCGGTGAGCGGCCGGTGAATGCCGGGGAGCCGCAGATCAACGCAGATCAGGCCCTTGAGCCACAGATGAACACAGATTGCACGGATCAGGACAGGAAGGATTGGATCGACTTGAGGACCATCCCCTTGTCTTGTCTGCCTGATCTGCGTTGATCTGCGGCCGGATCTCTGGTTGGGCGGGGCGGCGGGGGCGAGTGCATGTTCCTAAACTCCGGCCTCGCATGCAGCCCCCTCCTCTTGCTCCCACCGATGAGTTCCTGAAGATGGCCGCGGACCTCGGGGTCGAGTTTGACCCGGGGGACCTCGAGCGGCTGGGGCAGTTTCTTGCGCTCCTGCTGGAGACGAACAAGACGCACAATCTCACGGCGATCACCGATCCGGCGGAGGCATGGATCAAGCACATCTTCGATGCGCTGACGCTGATGCCGTTTCTGGCGGCGTTGGAGGAGGAACGGGCGGCGCGGGGCGACGCGGCGGAGGGAGAGACCGGGGGGCTGGCGGTGGCGGACGTCGGCGCTGGGGGCGGTGTGCCGGGGATTCCGCTGGCGATCATGATGCCCGGGGCGCGGTTCACGCTTGTGGAGGCGACGGGGAAGAAGGCCGAGTTCCTGCGGACGGCGGCGCGGGAACTGGGGCTGGCGAACGTCGAGGTCGTGCAGGAACGGGCGGAGCGCGTGGGGCAGGACCATCGCCGCCGGCGCGAGAAGTACGACGCCGCGATCGCGCGGGCGCTGGGGCATCTGGCGGTGGTGGCGGAGTTGACCGTGCCGCTGGTGAAGGTGGGGGGCCTGGTCCTTGCGGTGAAGGGGGCGAAGGCGGACCAGGAGGTGGCGGAGTCGGCCAAGGCGCTGTCGCTGCTGCGCGCCGAGCACGTGCAGACAGCGCCGACGCCGACGGGGCGGATCGTGGTGCTGAGCAAGGTTGCGCCGACGCCGCGGACCTACCCGCGGCGCGACGGCGAACCCAAGCGGGCGCCGCTGGGGTTGCCGCCGGCGGCCCGCGGCGGCTGAAAAGGGAGGTGGGCGATGATCATCTACGCCACGCTGCTGGTGTGCGCCCTGCTTGCGGGTGTGCTCGTGTACCGCTACGACCTGTACGACCGCGAGCCGGTGCTGCTCCTGCTGGTGGTGGCGGCGGTGGGCGGCGCGTTGATGTACATCGCGGGGTGGGTGCAGGTGATGGTGCTGTCGTCGATGGGCACGCTCGCGGCCCAGAACTTCAACCTGTGGGCGGCGCTGGCGGCGGCGGTGACGGAGGAGACGGCGAAGGTCCTGGCGGTGGTGTTCGTCGCGGGCGTCTTCCGCCGCCACTTCAACGATCCGATGGACGGGCTGATCTACGGGTCGCTCGCGGGTGTGGGGTGCGCGGTCGAGGAGGCGGTGGGGGTGCTGCTGCGCGACGGGGGGGCCATGGCGCCGGGCGAGGCGCCGGTCCGGATCATGGGGCACCTGGTGATGGGGGGGATCGGCGGGTTCGCGCTGGGGCTGCCGCTGGCGCGGCCGCGTCCAAAGATGTGGGCGATGGCGGTTGTGGGGTCCCTGGGGACGGCCGCGGCGCTGCACATGCTCTGGGACCTGATCGCCTTCGACGCCCGGGACCTGGGGCGGATGATGCCCGGGCACCAGGCCGGCGCCGTGGCCCTCATGCTGGCGGGCATGGTTATCTACGGGGGGATGGTGGTGGCGGCGTCGGGCATGTCGCGCCGGACGCTGGATCCCGCTTCCCGCAGGCGTCTGCTGGGGTGGCCGTTTGTGCGCGACGGCGGCGGAAGCGTGCCGGACGCTCGGTGAAATCAATTTAAGCCCAACCCAGCAGTGGGGGATGCGTATATTGGGCACAAGCCGCACGGCCGCTCCGCTCCGGCAGGATGCCGGACGCCCCCGGGCGAAGGAGACAGGGGAGGGAACTCGAAGGCCCGACGCGAGGATGCGCTTGGCCGCCACAAGACAGGGGGCGGGGTCTGATCGCGCCAGGAGGGCGCTCCAAGGCGAGCACCGACATGACCGGCTACCCAATCTGCGTCCTGTGCGTTGACGACAACGAGTACATCCGCGAGGCGCTGTATCGGCGGCTGGCTCGCTTCCCCGAGTTCCGCCTCGTCGGTTCGCTGCCGTGCGCCGACGATCTGGTCAGCGAGGCGGTGCGCACGGGCGCTCAGATCGTCCTGCTGGACATGAACATGCCCGGGAAGGACCCGATCGAGGCGGCGCGCGAACTGGCGGCGACCGCGCCGTCGGTCCGGATCATCGCGCTCTCGGGGTACCTCGATGCGCCGATGGTGGACCGCGCGCTGGAGGCGGGGCTGTGCGGGTACCTCTCCAAGTCGGAGGAGCCCGCGGCGCTGGTGTCGGCGCTGCGCCGCGCCGCCGCGGGGGAGATGGTGCTCAGCCCGGAGGTGGCGCGCGGGTACGTGTGGTGGGCGGCCGCCACGGACGTTTCGGACGTTGGGCGGGCCGCGGTGTGAGAGGTGGCGTCCGCCGCCGGCCGGTGTAGTGTTGGGGCGTGAGCGGACGCCGGTCCCATGTCGCGGTGTGTCTTCCTGTGCTGATCGCGAGCGGCGCGGCGGCGTGGTTATCGGGCTGCTCCACGGGCCCGGTGCCGACGCGGCCGCGCGAGCCGCTCGTCGCCGACCAGGGCGGGCAGTGGGAGGTCGTCTTCCTGCCCGTCTCGACGCGGGTGGCGGCGG
>CALAFV010000131.1 GCA_937891445.1 uncultured Phycisphaerales bacterium
GAGGATCATGTCCTCGATGGTGATGGTCCGAAAGTTGGCGACGACGTTCGAGCCGACGGTGTTGGTGACCTGGCCGTTGCGGACGTGGAGGCGGTCGCCATCGCCCTCGATGAAGATGCCGTAGATCGCGATGCCGGCCCCGTCGAGCGTGTGGCCGCCGAGGTCGAGCGTCACGTCCTTCGCCTAGACGGAGATCATCGGCTCGGGGCCGGTGGCCGTGAGGTTGCGCGCCACGCGGTAGGAACCCGGCTGGGTGATCGTGAACGGGACACTGAAGATCTCGATCGACTGGGTCGGGGCTACGGCCCCGGGCGGCGGGGTGAGTTGGGCCAGCGCGGGGGACGCGCCGAGGGTCGCGAGGGCGACAGCGATGACGGCACGAGAGATCCGGGCCATGATGGAACTCCTTCAGTCGTAGAACGCCGGTCCGAGTCGTGAGTCAGAACCGTGCGGTGCGCCTCAGAATACCGGGTGGGGCGCACAGTGCAATGTCTGAGGCGCGACGCGCCCGGCACTGTGAAGTTGGGAAGGGTGGACGAGCGCGTCAGTCGGGGGTCCACGGCAGGCCACCGACTCTGGCGCGCAGACGCGGGAGCATCGCGTGCAGACGGGGGGCCGTGCCGGGCGGACGGGCGGCCGCGACCTCCTCGACGAGTTGGAGGTAGCGGTTGTCGCGAACGATCAGGCGCGACAGCGTCTCCTCCGCGAGGGCGGCGACGCGCGTGTCCGTGTCGTCCACCGCGGCGGCGAGCGCCGGGGCCGCGGGTCCTGCCTCGCGGTCTTCACCGATGTGCCGCAGCCATCGGGCCGCGAGCAGCCGATCTTCCGGGTCCTCGTGCCCCAGCAGCGCGGCCAGCGCGAGGGCCTCGCGCTCGTGTTCGCCACGGATGACGGACGCCGCGATGCTCGCCGCGGCGCGGGCAGTGCGGGGGCGGTGCGGGTCGGCGGCGATGCGCTCCAGCGCGGGCAGAGCATCCGTCGCGGCGGGGCCGATGCGCGCCAGGGCCCTCGCGGCGGCGGTGCAGACCGAGTCCTTCCCCGACGGGTCCTCGGGAGTATCGAGCGCGGCGATGAGCGCCCCCTGCGCCTCCGCGGCCTGCGGCCCCATGCACCGCAGCGCCCACGCCGCGCGGCAGCGCTCGTAGCGCGTGTGCTCGCCGGAATCGTCGGCGACGATGCGGGCCATCGCCGCGAGCACGGCCGGTCCCATGTCGGTGATCCGCGTCACCTCGGTGATGATCGCGGTGCGCAGGCGGGGATCGTCGAGGTGGGCGAGGATCGCGGGGGTGTGCGCGTGCTTCTCGTCGAGCAGGTGCGTGAGCACGACGATCGCCTTCTCGCCGGTGCGGGCGCTGTAGCGGGGGTCCATGGCTTCGATACACCGGGCGGCGATCCGCTCGCGCACGGGGCGGGGGAGTTCCCACTCATAGATGCGGTCGATCAGTTCGGCCGTCACGGGGTCATGCTCGGCGTCGAGATCGGGGGCGTAGGTCGGGAAGCGGGCGATGAGGACGGATGTGGGGGCGTGGAGCCACCAGGGGCCGCGGGTGAGGATGAGCCACAGGGCCCCCGCGCCGGCGGCGAGAAGGCAGAGGCCGGCGGCTGCTTGTAAGATGCGTCGTGGCGGGCGCCCGGGGCTCGCTCGTCGCGGGAGTGCGGCCAGTACGGTCAGCGCCGCGCCGACGCCGGCGGCCGCCAGGCACGCCGCCACGGAGAGCCACCACACCAGCGGGCTGGCGAGCATGTGCAAGTGTACCGGCGCGGATGTGAGGCCCTTCCCCCTGTGGTCAGCGGCGCAACAGAGAAGGGGAAGGAGGGGCGGCCCTGCCTCGCGGCCCGTACCATCCGCACGATGGCGTCGATCGTCTCCATCCAGCCGCGGATCGGCCTTGAGGTGCACGTCGAACTGGCGACGCGGACGAAGATGTTCACCGCGGCCCCCAGCGCGGCGCACCGGTCGAACTTCGACGCGGCGCCCAACACGCTGATCGACCCGGTGGTGCTCGGCCTGCCCGGCGCGCTGCCGGTGGTCAACGCCGCGGCGGTGGAGATGTCGATGCTGGTGGGGCTGGCGCTGGGGTGCTCGATCGCGCCGGTGACACGGTGGGACCGCAAGAGTTACTTCTACCCGGACCTGCCGAAGAACTACCAGATCTCGCAGTACGACCTGCCGCTGTGCTTCGACGGGGCGGTGGACATCCCCGCGCCGGGGCCCGACGGGCGGCCGGACTACGCGGGTCCGACGCGGCGGATCGGCATCATCCGGGCGCATCTGGAGGAGGACGCGGGGAAACTGCTGCACGAGGCGCCGGGGGGCGGGGCGATCGACGGGTCGATCGTCGACTACAACCGCGCGGGGACGCCGCTGCTGGAGATCGTGACGCAGCCGGACTTCACGTCGGCGGACGAGGCGGTGATCTTCGCGCAGTTGCTGCGGGCGACGTGCCGGCTGCTGGGCGTGACCGAGGGGATCATGCAGCGGGGGCACATGCGCTTCGAGCCCAACATCAACTGCGTGCTGACGCTCGACGACGGGCGGACGGTCGTGACGCCGATCACGGAGGTGAAGAACCTCAACTCGTTCCGGTCGCTGCGCGGGGCGATCGAGCACGAACTAGCGGAGCAGCCGCGGCGGTGGCTGGAGGACGGGCGCGAGCACGGCGGCGGTGGGGGGGCCGGGTTTGCGGGAGGGAAGACCACGCGCGGGTGGGACGATGTTCGCGGCGTGACGTTCCTCCAGCGTGAGAAGGAAGAAGCGCACGACTACCGCTACTTCCCCGATCCGGACCTGCCGCCGCTGCGGATCCCGGCGTCGTGGCGCGACGCGGTGGCGGAGCGGCTGCCGGAACTCCCGCTGGCGCGCGTGCGCCGATACCTGACCGAGTATGCGTTCTCGACGAAGGAAGCCGAGGCGCTGGTGGACGAGCCGGCGACGTGCCTGCTCTTCGAGGCCGCGCGCGAGGCCGCGCAGGACCTGGGCGTGCTGAGCACGCGGGCCGCGCGGCAGGCCGCGAACTTCGTGCTCCAGAACGCGATGAAGCGGGCCAACGAGCGGGGCGTGAGCGTCGCGGAACTGGGCGTCTCGGCGCAGCAGATCGCGGCGATCATCAAGATGCGCGAGGACGGGGCGATCTCCTCGACCGCGGCGGACGAACTCTTCGGCCTCCTGTGCGAGCCGGTCCACGCGGGCGCCGACCCGGCGGCGCTGGCGGAGCAGCGCGGCATGCTGATCGTGCGTGACGATGCCGCGGTGGACGCGTGGATCGACGCGGCGATCGCCGAGCACGCCAAGGCGGCGGAGGACGTCCGCGCGGGCAAGATGCAGGCGATCGGCCGGCTCGTGGGCGCGGTGATGAAGGCCAGCGGCGGCGCGGTGGACGCGGCGGAGGTGCGGGAGCGGATTCTCAAGCGGCTCGGAGGAGGCAACTGAGATGGGGGCGTGGTCCACGCACCTGTTCGGGGACGACACCGCCCGCGATGTGCGCGGCGACTGGCGCGATCTGCTCGGCGAGACAGGGTCCGAAGGAACTGGCCGCCGCGCTGCGACGCAAGCCCGTGACGGAACCGGCGACCGTTGGTCGAGGCCGCGCCGTCACGAAGCGGATCCCATGCGACTCCGAAACGAGAGGGGCCGCCCGGCTCAGTGTGCGGCGGATCGCGAGCGGCCGGCTCGAGCAGGCAATCTTCCCGGATGATGGGCTCTTCTGCACCTACGGCCGCTGGATGCACTTCGAATCCGACGCTTGCGAACTGCTCGGCCTGACGCGGGGCTGAGACGCCTCCTGCTACTCGTTGCGCTCCCGCGCATCCCGCGGCTGCCGCCCCTTGCACACGAACACCAGCCCGACCATCGCCGCGGAGCCCAGGGCGAACCCCGTCGCCGGCGCGCCGAACTTGTCCGCGCCCAGCCACAGGATCAGTTGCAACGTCCGGGCCTTGGACTCGGTCTCGCGGTACTGCTCGCGCTGGCCCTTGGCGTAGCGCTGCGGGCGGAGGACCATGTCGGCGCCCTGGGCGATCATGAGCACGCACACCAGCCCCAGCGCTATCCGCCTCAGCAGAGCCTTCATCGCCGGTTCCTCCGGGCGGCCGGGCCGCCGCAGGAGAGATCGGCCGAATCTGGTCCCCGCCGGGGCTCCGCGCCGATCTATCCGGCGGCGCGTCCGATCACCGCCGCGCCAGGCCACAAATGCGTCGCCGTCTTCCCGTCGTTATCGCCCTGCTCGTGGTGGTGCTGGCGCTCGCCGCCGCGCCGATAGCGCCGCGCATCGCGATCGGCGTCTACCAGCGCCTCCGCGGCCGCGCCACCGTCGAGCAGCGGCTCGCCCAGTACGGCCCCGCGGCCCGCGAGCGCCTGCGGCCGCACTTCGAGCGGGCGGGCGTGCCGTACCCGCCGGCGCGGGTCGTGCTGCTGGGGGTCAAGGACGAAAAGACGCTGCACGTCTTTGCTGCTGCGCCCGGCGGCGAACTGCGGCGCATCACGTCGTACCCGATTCTCGCGGCCAGCGGCGGGCCGGGCCCGAAACTCCGCCGCGGCGACCGGCAGGTCCCCGAGGGTGTCTACCGCGTCGAGTCCCTGAACCCCAACTCTTTGTACCACCTGTCGCTGCGTCTGAACTACCCCAACGAGTTCGACCGCGCGATGGCCGCCGCCGACGGCCGCACGGACCTGGGCGGCGACATCATGATCCACGGCTCCACGGGCTCCGTCGGCTGTCTCGCGATGGGCGATCCCGCCTCCGAGGACCTCTTCGTCCTGGCGGCGGAGACGGGGCTGGAGAACATCACGGTTGTGCTGGCGCCGAGCGACCCGCGGGCGACTGAGGCTTTTCAATCGCCTCCGAACGCGCCGTCATGGCTTCCGACGCTGCACGCGGCGATCCGGGAGGCCGCGGCGAATCTTCCGCGGTGAGCGTCTCGTGTCGCCCCGAAGGGGCGCCGGAATGTAGCCACGGGTGAAGCGAGCGGAGCGAGCGGAACCCGTGGGAGCAAGTGAACCCAGTACCCAGTACGTGCTGTCAATCAGTAGGCCGCCCCGGAGGGGCGGAGGAGTGCGCGTCGATGAGCGGATGTTCCTCCGCCCCTCCGGGGCGGCATGACAAGCGCGAAAGAACAACGGATAGGGAGTGTCCTCTTCCACCCCCTTCGGGGGCTTCGCTTCACCCGTGGCTACATTCCGCCGCCCCGTTGCGGCGGCGAGGAGTCGTTGGGGTGTG
>CALAFV010000132.1 GCA_937891445.1 uncultured Phycisphaerales bacterium
GCCGACCCGGCAGCCCCCGCCCACGCCCGCCGCGCCGCCGGCCTCGGCCGCGGCAGCGACGCCACGTTCAGCGCCCCGCCCACCGCAACAGTAAACACCGGATTGAGCATCGCGTTGAGCAGACAGTCGATCATGAACAGCAGCAGCATCACCGCGACTACCACCGGCGCCGCCACCCACGGGTCCCGCCATGTCCGCACCGGATACCGCAGCAGCGTCAGCCACACCGGCAGCATCATCACCAGCGTCCACAGCACCAGCCCGACCAGGCCGTACTTCCCCAGCACAACCACCCACAGCCCGTCGGTCACGGCCTCGTCGCCCATGTGCGGCGGCCGGTTCCGTCCCCACCCGCCCCACCCCAGGATCGGGCTCTGCATCGCGTGCGCCACGAGGTAGTCCTCGTTCTGCATCCGGAACTGGAGCGATCCCGCGCGGTCGTACCCGGCCACCGCCTCCGCGATGTCCACCAGCCCCTCGCCGGCCCACGCCCCGGTCGAGCGGACCGCCATGTACAGCACCGGCGCCATCGCCAGCGCCCACAGCAGCACCGTCGTCCGCAGCCACTTGCTCACGACCATCAGCGGCCCGACCGTGAACAGCAGCGCCAGCGCGCCCAGCGACTTGCACACCACCGCCGTCCCCCCCAGCATCATCAGCCACACCGTCATCGGCACGCGCCACAGCGTCTTCTGCCGCCCCGCGTACCACAGCCACGATCCCACCAGCGCCGTCGCCGTCATCCACATCCCCACCGCCAGCCCGTGCTGCATGAACACCGTCGGCCGCCACCCGCCCAGCCGCCGCACCTGCAACCAACTGTGCTGGTGGAACCCGTACACGATGTTGTGCAACTGCGGGCTCATCCGCACTTCGTACAGGCACAGCGGCGCGTACACCAGCCCCCCGATGAAGACCGCCATCGCCAGGTCCCGCATCGCCGGCAGGTCTGTGATGTACAGCCGCCCCAGCAGGTACGGGATCCCCCACTGCACGACCTGCCCGTACACCGACGACAGCGCATCGTGAGCACCCAGCCCGTTGATGACCGACGACGCCGACGGCGCCAGGCACCACAGCACCATCGGCACATCGAACCAGCGCGGCCGCAGCGAGGCGAACCGCCCGCCGTCCAGCACGATCGCCCCCAGCAGCGCCGCCAGCGACGTCGCCGTCAACTTCGTGAAGTCCGGCAATCCGGGCAGTTGCAACCCCGCCATCGGCAGAAACAACCACCCCAGCATGACCGACGCCAGCATCGCGCGACGCGCCGGCAGCACCGCGAACAGCGCCGCCCCAAGGGGCACCCACCCCAGCAGCGCGATCGTCACCAGCGGCGTCGCTGCCCCGTGCCCCTCCATTCAGCGCCTCCACAACTCGCTACGCACGCGCAGCAGTGCCCACACCCCGAGCCCGCCCAGCACCGGCACTGCCGCCCCAAGCAGCCACACCAGCGGCGGCGCGTCGCTCCACGCTCCCGTCGCCGCCCGCGGCACCAGGCCCCCGAGCGCTCCGACGCCGACCGCCACGGCCGTGAACCCGACGTCCTGCCGCACGATCCCGATCCCGTGCCGCGCCAGCGACGACTGAATCACGATGTGCCCCGCCAGCGTCCCCAGCGCCATGCCGCCGATGAACCCGCCCACGCCGGCGATCATGTACCCGCCCACGGCCGCGGCGCACGTCATCGCGAGTTTCGCGATGTTGCTGATCGCCAGCGCCCTGGAGTCGCCCATCACCAGCGCCGCCCGGTCCGCCGAGATCTGCAGGATCGAGAACCACACCGGCAGCGCCAGCAACTGCGCCATCCACGCCGCCGGCCCGTACGCGTCCGGGTACAGGTGCCCGAACAGCACCGGCGCTCCCATCACCACCGACACCACCGCGAACGCCGCGAGTGTCAGGATCAGCCGCCGCGCCCGCAACACCTTCCCCTCCATCGCCGCCGGATCGCGCCGCGCGTGCTCCGCCAGCACCGGGTGCATCACCCGCCCCGACAGTTCCGACGCGATCCCCGTCAGCATCAGCACCATGCTGTACGACAGCGCGTACACGCCGAACGTCGCCGCCGCAGATTCCTCCGGCAGCAGCCGCGGCAGCATGAGCCGGTCCAACTGCCCCGCCAGGAACGTCACCATCGTGCTCAGGAAGATCCACCGCCCGAACTTGAACAGGTCGTGCGCTGCCGCCCTGTCCCAGGCGAACCACACACGGTGCTGTTTCACCACCGTGTGGCTCATCACCAGCGTCGCCAGCGCCGTGACGAACCACCCCCCCACCAGCGCCCACACCGACCCTGTCAGCCACGCCAGGATCGTCATGGCCACCGTCGCCACGAACTGCACGCCCAGGTTCATGAGCGTCAGTGTGCGCAGGTCCAGCCGCCGGTTGAGCGAGAACAGCGCCGGCGAGTTCAGCCCCGCCACCACCGCCGTCAGCCCGCACACCGGCAGCAGGTACGCCAGTTCCGGCTGCCCGTAGAACCGCGCCGCCGGCACCGCCAGCACGCACGTCCCCAGCCACAGCCCCACCCCGCGGATCGCCTGGATCGTCCACGCGGTGTTCAGAAAAGCCGGCTCTTCGCCGCGTTTGTGCTGGACGATGCTCGGACCGATCCCCACATCCGAGAACATCCGCAGCCCCTGGATCACCACCTTCACCGTGGCCATCAGACCGAAGGCCACCGGCGACAGCAGCCACGCCAGGAGCAGATTGCTGACGAAACTGATCCCCTGCGTCCCGATCGACCCGGCGATCATCCACGCCGTCCCGTGGATCGCCTTGGTGCGAAGCGACGGCGCCGCCCGCTGCGGCTCCTCCGGCGTCGTGGGAGCAGCGGGCGCAGAGCCCGACGGCGCTGCGGCCACCGCCGCCCCGCCGCCGCTCAGATTTTGGTTGTCTGCGTGGTCTGCCACAGGCCCTGAATACGTCCCCTCTTCAGGAGTGAGTTCGCGTTCACGTGGATCACCACGTCCGCCACTGCCCCGACCACGGCCCACGGCAACGTCGCCAAGGCCGATCCCAGCGGCAGGTTCCGCAGGGAGCGCAGCCTACGCAGCAGGACCCCCTTGGGCATCACCCACCACCCCTTCTCTTTCACCCGCTCGGCGACCAGTTTCTTGAACCACTCCGGGTCCTCGGCTGAGCGCCGTCTGATCAGTTCGCCCGCGTCCAGTTCCCCTACGTTGTTCCACAGGTAATCCCACAGGATCGCGTTCACACCCCGGGTAACCGCTTGCCGCCGCTGCGCCTTGAACAGTTTCGGGATCGACGTGTACGCCTCGAAGACCACGCGCGCATCCGGCGCCCCCACGACGCGGTCGTACCGCTCCTCGCGGCAGCGGCAGAGGTCCGTGATGATCAGCCCGTGCAGGAACGCATCCTCCCCGATCATCCCATCGGGGAAACACACCCGCCGCAGGAACTCCCCCCGCCCGCAGTACATCATCCCGCACAGCCCGTACCCCCGCGCCCGGTTCGTCGCCCCCAGCAGCAGCGTCAGCCATTCCAGCAGGCTCTTGCGCCGCTTCAGCGCCACGTGCTTGATGAACTCCGGCGTCGAGACCACCGCCTCCGGGTGCTCGTCCAGCGCCTTGATCAGGTTCAGCATCGTGTCCGGATGATCAATGCGGATGTCCCCATCCATCATGATCACCCGGTCGGCCGCCTGGTCCGAGATCCGGGACATGAACTCGTTCCAGGCGTTCACCTTCCCCCCGCGAGCCAGTTCCACCACCCGCCCCGTCACGCGACCCGAGGCGGCCGCCGGCAGGCGTGCCATCCCCTCCTCGATCGCACGCTTCGCCACCGCGGCCGTGTCGTCCGTGCACCCGTTCGGCACGCACACCAGTTCGATCTTCTCCACCCACTCCGGCGGCGCCACAAGCAGGCTCTGCGCCAAGGCCGAGCCGATCGTCCGTGCGATCACGGAGGATTCGTTGTATGCGAGAATGCCAATGCTGATCCTCATCGACTGGACCCGCTCTCGGCAAGCACCTCCCCGCGCTGGGGCGGTGCCGACTGCTTCGCGCCCTCCTTGAGGACGGCGACGTAATCCCGCACCTTCCCCCCCTGCCGCAGATACGAGGCGGCCGGTACCAGCCGCCAACCGAACCAACCGCGGCGGATCGCCATCAGATCGTACCCAAGCCTCCTGAACATCTCGTTGATCACCGAACCCTCCGCCGTCGGGTCGCCGAAGTGCTCGAACACGACCGCCCGCGGCGGATGTTCCCGGAACACCGGCTCAAGCGACTTCAGCACCGATTCTTCGTGCCCCTCGACGTCGATCTTGACCAGGTCCAACCGATCAAGGCCCGAAGCCGCCATCACCGCCTTCCCGGTCAGCAACTGCACCTCCAGCCGCCGCTCCTCTGGAACCTCCTCGGCCGAAGCAACGAGGTGGCTTTTCCCAAGGTTATTGGCGACTTCCATAGTCCCCACCCCCTCGTGGTCGCTGACCGCCGCCCTCACCGCAACGCCCCGCCCCCCGAACGGCGCAAGATTCTCGGACAGCAGCGCGAAGCACTCCGGCTGCGGCTCCACCGCCGCTACCCGGCACCCCTCACACCCGTGCAGCAACGCGCAACTGATGTATCCGACGTTCGCGCCGACATCCAGGATGCGGTCCCCCGGCCGCGCCAGCGACAGCAGCACCTCGGCCACATCGTGGCTCAGCGCCCGACCCGTGTAGTACACATACCGCCCGATGAAATCATTGGGCATCACCGTCAGGTCGAACCCGGCGCGGGTCCGTACCCGGAGCCTTGCTTCTGGGAACTTGATCGCCCGAACCGTGGGGCTATCAACGATCCGCCCGTGCCCTCCGCTGAACGGATAGGCCCGCATCGCCGCGCGAATCAGCCGTTGGACGAGCCTTGGCATAGGTTCTCCTGTCCGGGATACAGCCGGGATCGATGTGGCCGGAATTCACGGAACAAATTCCTTGACAAATGAGAACGGCCCGCGCGACCAAGTGTAGCGCGGGCCGGTCCCAGGGTTCGTAGGTTGTCTTCAGCCGATCACAGCGGCGGCAGGCCGAAGCCCTCCCGCACGTAGTTCACCACCGCGCGGGCGGTAAACTCGGACCGCCAGTTCGTCCGGCTCTGCTGCCGGGCCTCGTTCAGGAAGGCCTCGAGCGTTGCCGGGCGGCCCAGCGACTGCATGTAGGTCTCGACCGTCCGCTGCGGGTTGGGGAACGAGACCTGCGAACTCGACGCACCGGTCTCGCCGCTGACTCCGACCCAGCTCGACAGCGACCGCTCTGTCCCTGCGTGGTTGAACCACGTCGAGCCGGACCTCGAACTGAAGTAGGTGTTCTGCTGGTACGCGTACTGCGAGAACCCGGAGGGCGCGTGCCACACGACGTACCCGCCGTCCATCTGCTGCACCTTGTTGTTCTGGATCAGGATGTTGCGCCCGCCGGTGCCGTTGAACGACAGGCCCTGGCCCGTCCCCGAACGCGCCCACTTGTAGATGATGTTGTTCCGGATCGTCAGGTTCTCGTGCTCGATCGCCGTGCGGATCCCGGCCACGTTCGAGCCGTTGACGTTCTGGGTGCCAAGGTGCGCCACGATGTTGTTCTCGATCGTGACGTCGGCGCAACGCTCCAGGTTGATCCCGCGCCCACGCGGATCGCCGTTGACGTCCGTCCCGCCCAGGATCACGTTGTCCACGATCCGGCCGCTCGGACGGTACTGAGGCCAGGTCACCTGGGCGTGGCCCATCGAGATACCCGTGGGGTTGTAGAGCACCAGGTTGCCCCACACGTCCCCGCCCGGACGGCACTGGATCCCCGTCGCCGCCCCGCGAGCCACGATGTTGTTGCGGATCGTGATGTTGCGGTTCACGTCCTGCTTGATGTACATGTTGTGGTTGTAGATCGTCGCGACCGCGCCGGAGACCGTCTCGTTCCAGCCGCAGTGATCGAAGAGGCACTCCTCGATCAGCAGCCCATCGACATACTCCGTATAGATCCCCTGCGAGTGGTTCCCGACGCCGTAGCTGTCGGTGATGATGCACCGGCGGATCCGCACATCACGCATCCCCTCCGTGCCCCCTGTCTGCAGGTTGATGGCGTTGTTGTAGAACCGGATCACACAGTCTTCGATCAGGAAGTTCACGCCGTCCTTGTACCGCTGGATCCCGTGCGGCGCCTGGCTCGCGGCCGACGACGAGAACGCGGCGTTCGACGGGTCGCGTCGGTGCGCGTAGAAGTGGATCCCGACGATCGCGAGGTGATCGCGGCTGGCGTCCCCGCTCATCAGGAAGATGCCCGGGTGGATCCCCGACCGGATCTCCGGCCGCGGCCCTTCGCCGTAGGCCCCGATCACCATCATCTCCGTGGCGCTGCGCCCGGACTTCTGCCAGGTCCCCGGCACGCCGTTGATGGGCGTCCCGCCGAGCGCCTCGTCCGTCCACACGTCCCCGCGCTTCAGCAGCAGCCAGTCCGGGTACCGGTTCCGAAGCTGGGCGTACCCCGCGGCGAGCGTCCGCTTCGGCGTCGCCGGCGACAGCCCGTCATTCGAGTCGCTGCCCGACGAACTCGACACGTACACGATCCGCGTGTCCGTGCTGGGCGTGAACACCGTCCATCCGCCGGTCAGCGACGCGGTCACCCACCCCGTAAAGGGCGAGTCGCCCGCGAAGTTCGTCGCCGCGATCCGGTAGCGGTGCACGCCGCTGCCCGGGGTGTCGTTGTACGTCGTCGCGTTGGCCGGCGCCGTCAGCACGGTCACCGACCCCCACGTCCCGCCCGCCTGCTCCGTCTGGCGCTCGATGCGGAAGCCGCTCTCGTTGTTCGAGTTGTCGGTCCACGACAGCGTCACGCTGTCGTTCCCGTTGGCCGACGCCACCAGGCCGCTGGGCGCCGCCGGGGCCGTCTCCGCCACCGTCACCGACGCCCACGCCGAGTACGGCGACGCGCCCGACGCGTTGACCGCGCGCACGCGGTAGCTGAACGTCCCCGGGCCGCACTGATCGATATACCCCGACACGTTCGCCGCGACCATCACGGTCCCGCCCGCGAACGACGGGCTCCGCTCGATCTCGAACCCAGTCTCGTTATCCGACGCGTCCGTCCACGACACCAGCGCGCGGCGGTTGCCGACGTCCGACGCCAGAACGCCCGTCGGCGCCGCCGGCGGCTGCGCCACCGACCCCGCGACCGTCGCGACCGTCCACGGCGTGTACGCCGACTGGCCGAACGTGTTGACCGCGCGCACGCGGTACCGGTACGTCCCCGGACCGGCGCTGTCCACCCACGACGTCGTCCCCGCCTGCAGCGTGTTCGTAATCAGCAGACCCCACTGCGATCCGTTCTGGGCCTGCTTCTGAATCTCAAAGTGGCTCTCGTTCGTCGAGTTGTCCGACCAGGTCACCCGCACGTGCCAGTGGTTGCCCTGGTCCGACGCCTGGAGGTTCGACGGCGCCGCCGGCGCGTTCTGCGTGACCAACACCTCCGCCCACGGCGAGAACACCGACGCCCCGCCGCTGCTCACGGCCCGGACGCGGTAGCGGAACCTCCCCAGCCCGGGGGCGTCCGTCACCGACGGCTGGTTCGGCCCCGACTCCAGCGTCTGCTTGTTCCCCCACGTCGAGCCGGTCCAGCGCTCGCGCTCGATCTCAAAGCCCGTCTCATCCGACGAGTTATCCACCCACGCCACACGAACGTCACGGCCGTTGCCCAGGTCCGACAGCGTCACCTGCGACGGCGCGTTCGGCGGCTGCCCGATCACCTGCAGCATCGCCCACGGCGTGAACTCCGACGATCCCGCCGCGTTCGCCGCACGCACCCGGTACCGGTACGTGCCGTTGCCGGGATTATCGACCAGCGACGTCTGGTTCGCGTCCGCCAGCAGCGTCGTCGAGCGGTGCCAGGTGTTCCCGTTCTGACGCTGCCGCTGGATGTGGAACGTCGTCTCGTTCGTCGAGTTGTCCACCCAACTGATCTGCACCCCGCCCCCGGGCGCCGCCTGCACGACCGGATCGCTCGGCGCCGCCGGCACCGTGATCCCCGCGGGCGCGTCCTGCGGCGCCCACGCATCGCCAACCGCCGTCGGCCGCGGCAGAGCGC
>CALAFV010000133.1 GCA_937891445.1 uncultured Phycisphaerales bacterium
CGGAGCCCCCCGCCGTGCCCCCCCAGGCCGAGGCTCAGGCCGCGCCGGCGCCGGCAGCCCCCGAACCGGTCGCCGTGGCCGCGCCGGCGGCGAGCAGCGCGCGTCCCATGCTGGCCAGCGTGCTCGACCCACTCGCCGAACGGGCCGAGCGTCTGCCGCAGAGTGTCCGACACATGATCGGGTGGATTGCCGTGGTGACGCTGCTCAACGCGGCAGCGATATGGACTGTCGTGCTGTGGTCCTCTGCCCGCAGCGCCCCGCCCGAGGCCACCGATTCTGCGGCCACATCGCTCCAGGCCGCGGATGCCGCGTCCGGCGAGCGCTGATCACTCCCCGCCCCCGGCCTCTTCCTCGTCCGCCGCCTCGCGCTCCAGTTCGGCTCGCCACGCGCGGTCCAGGTCCTCGAACGACATCCCCAGCGCGGCTTGCGTGGCCTCGTCGAGCGTTTTGCCTGTCGCCATCTCGCGCAGCCACTGGTTGCGCCCGTCGCGCCCGAAGCGGTCGGAGACGTACGCGACCATGTGGTGGCCCTGGCGGTACACGTGGCGCGCGTACCGCCCCGGCACGGTGCGGAAGTCCGAAATCTCTTCCCACGGCGCCAGCGTACCGGCCTCGGCCCAGCGGCGAACCACCCCGTCGGTCGCCGGCCCGAGCCGCGGGTTGAACTTCTCGCTCGCGAGTTCCGCCACGCCCTCGAGGACCCACCAGGGCATCGTGTTCGCGTGCTCGCCCATGACATAGGTCGCGACGTGGCCATACTCGTGGGCCAGCAGCGTCCGGACCGCCGCAATATCGCGGCTGGCGCGCCCGCCTCCGCGGCCATCCCCATCCTCGCCGTCGGCGTCCACTTCACTCCCGCTCCCCCGCCGCCGGCTGCCCGCGACCGCGCCGAGGATCTTGATCGACTCCCCCGGCTCGTTCCACCCGGCCAGGCCGTCCACATAACTGAGGTAGATGCTCGCCTGGAGGTGCCGCATGTCGCCGTAGATCTTCACCTCCTGCACGCCCAGCCCCTCCCCGCCGACGCCGAACCCATCCTCCACGTGCGTCCGCACCTCCGGCCACACCTCCACGACGGTCTTCGCGGCCTCCTCGAAGCCCGCCGCCGTTCGCACGACCACCCCGTCGCCCTTGAAGACGATCCAGTTCTCCCCGGCGTAGAGCCACCGGCCGTCCACGTTCTTGAACACCGCGGGGAACGACACGCTGCGCTCACGCGCGGCCCGCCCGGCGCCGTCGGCGGGCTTCATGCGCCAGGTCATCACAAGTTCGACCTCGGCCCGCAGCGGCCAGAACTCGCCCTCGCTGTTCTCCGCGATCCTGAGGTCGAACTCCGCGGGCGGCCCGCCGTGCTCGCTGGTCAGGTCCGCGGCCCAGTTCTCCTGCTCCTTGCGAAAAACCGGGTCCCCCTCCGGCCCATCGGCCGGCACGACCAGGTCGAGGTACGCCCGCGGGTCCCCCGCCAGCACGGCCCGCTCCATCTCCGCCAGCACCGCCTCGATCTCGCCGCGGTCAGCAACGGCGAGCGGCGTCACAAGCAAGACCAGCGCAGCGGCGGTAGCAAAGCGGTTCATCACCGCAACGGTATACCACCCGGCCGCGCGGCCGTTGAAACCTCCCCAGCGTGTACACGATCGAGACCTGCGGTCCCGATGGGGTCGACCCGATGCTGCACGTCTACACGCCCGCGGCGGCGCGGTGACAGGCAGGCGAACCCGTCGGAGAGATGGGCTCCGGGGCACAAGCGGGGCCCATCGTTCGTTCCGGCGGCTGATGAGCCCTGCGCCCGCACTCCGGACACACCGGCAGGCCCCCCCGCTCGTACCCGCACGCGCTGCACAGGCCCTCGCGCTTCCACCGGCGGCGCCGCACGGCGGGCCACAGGAACATGGGCACGGCCGCGACCGCCGCGTAGAGCCCCGTGTCCACCACGAGCCCCGGCCACACCGGCCACACGCTCAGCCCCACCGGGTACGACCGGCGGCTGATCGCCCGCGGCGCCTCGCCCACCGCGCCGCGCAGCCGCGGCCGGCTCGCGCCGACCTCCGTCCACACCTCGCTCCGCAGCGCCACCAGCGGCCACCCGAACCCCAGCGCCCGCACCTCGCGCACGCGCTGGTTGTCCGTCGGGAACGGCACCCACTCCGGGTAGACATCCGCCGTGGGCGCCTGCTGACCCCGAGACATCCTCACGCTCCGGGCCGCGGCCGATGTGGATGACCCAATCGGCATCACCACGAACGTCCGCCGCCCGGGTGCGGACCATTGGGCCACCGTCCACATCCACCCATCCCGCTCCATCGGCGCCGGCATCTGCGGCGACGGCTCGGCCCGAAGGAAGCACAACTCGCTGCCCCATGCGACACCCACGGTCGCCGCGGCGCC
>CALAFV010000134.1 GCA_937891445.1 uncultured Phycisphaerales bacterium
GCCCGCGCGTCCGGCGGCCGCTTCGCCCCGCGCGATGGGCGAGCCGCTCCCCGACCTTCCGAACGATCCACCGCCCCCCGCCGCGCCGCCCACAGCCGCGAAGGACCCGCCCCCGGCTCCCAAGCCGGCGGCCGAGGAGCCTCAGCAGCCCAAGCCCGCCGCGCCGACGCCACGGCCTTGGGTGAGCGGCAAGCCGCTGGGGAAGAAGCGGAACTAACGCGAAGGGACTTGCATGGGCCGATCCGATTCCAGCGCGCGGGATGCTGCCCGCGGCAAGCGATGGGGGGGGCGGGGGATCCTGCCGACGGCGCTCGCGATGGGCGCCGCAGCGCTGCTCGCCGGCGCTCCCGCGGCCGTGGCGCAGCAGCAGAGCGATCCGCCGATCCCGCGCAACAAGCGGCCCGTCCGCCGTCCCGTCATCGACCTTGAGGAGATGGCCAAGCGGCCCCGCCCCGGTCAGATCGTTCCCGGCGAGCCTGCATCCACCGATCCCGCTGCGCCCGAGAGCGAGCCCGCGGCGCAGCCCACCAGTGCGCCGGCCCCCACGCCCCCGGCGCCCCCTTCGCCCGCGACTTCGACGGCATCGACCCCGGCGGCCACGCCGTCCACGACGGTCCCTGTCGCCGCGCAGGACCCCGCCGACCCGGTCCACGCATCCGTGCTCGAGGTTGCCGGCCCGCCCACGCAGGTTCAATGGCGAGCGGTCACCGCTCCCGTCGACGAGGAGGCTGAGTGGGGGACGATCGAAGCGGGCGCTTCGCTCGACGGCCGCATCGAACTTCGCACCGGTCTGGCCGGCGTGGTCGCGCTCGACGTGGACAACCAGACCGCGCTGCGTTTCGGTCGCCTCAGCCGCGCCCGCCTGGAGCGGCGCATCACGTCGGGCCGCTCCGAGATCGTCGTGCACCTGCTGCGGGGCCGCGTGGTCGTTGAGCCGCGGGCGCTCGACGCCGCCGGCCTGGCCGCCACCCCCGTCCGGATCGTGACCCCGGCCGGGACCGCGGTCCGTCGCGTGGCGGTCGAGATCGCCTACGACGCCATGAGCGGCATGCGCGAGACGGTACTCAAGCGCGAGTGATCTTTCCGCACCGGCCCCGGCGGACTGGCAGGGGGCCGGAATATGAGGCATACTTCCGCTGCATTGCCGGGCGAGAGGCGCCGCCCGCTGCGGTCGCGGACCGTCGGCCGGTCGGTTCGTCGCCCTCCCCAGTGCGGGGGCGAGACGAGGGTCTGCCCATGGCCGCCGCAAGCACTGGCCTCGCGCACGCGGACCTGTACGCCTGGCAGGTGGACGTCGCGCAGTTACTCGAAGAACACCACCTGGTCGCATGGTCGCCCGTGGAGCGCGACCGGCTGCTCTTCGGCGTCCAACTCGCCGCGTACCTCCGTGGCCTGACCGACTCGGAGGTCTGGTTCCTCCACGGCCAGCACATCACCGACCTCGACTCGTTCTGCACGCAGATCGAGCGGATCATCGGCCCCGGCGCGGCGATGGCACGCACGGTGCACGGCCCCGCCGGAGTCGTCGAGACCCTGCGCCAGCGCCGCATCCTTCCCGGCCACCCGACCACAAAAGTGCGCTACTACGTCTGGCAGGACGCCGGCGTGATGCTCCGCAGCAACCACCGCCTCTTCGGCCAACTCGTGGACGCCATCGCGGGCGTCGCCGCCGAAGCCGAGTACGCCAGCGAGGACCTGCTGCTGATCCACCGCGGCGTCTTCATCGGTCCCCCCGCGCTGGACGCCTATGCCGAGGACCCGCGCGGGCAGTTCCAGACCTGGGCCTGCGAAGGCCGGGAGCGGGCCTTGTGGGAGGTCGTCTCCGGCCTCTCGGCGCCGCCGGTGCTCCGCTACCGCATCGGCGCGGTCGCGCCGGAGGAGCCGGTGGTTCGTCCGGCGTGGCGCCGGGCCGTCAGCGCCTGAGCCCGGCCGAGCCGATCCGACGCCACTCCCGCGCGTACGCTTGCGCCGCCATGCGAATCATCGCCGGCGAGTTCCGACGCCGCAAACTCCTCTCGCCCCCGGAGGGCGCTTCGACGCGTCCGATCCCCGACCGCGTGAAGGAGTCGCTCTTTGGCATCCTCCGCGGCAACGTCGAGGGCGCCGCGGTGCTCGACGCTTTTGCGGGCACCGGCGCGATCGGTCTGGAGGCCCTCAGCCGCGGCGCCGCCCGGTGCGTCTTCATCGAACGCGACAAGCGCGTCGCCGAGACGCTCCGCCGCAATGTCCAGATGCTCGGGTGCGAGGACCGCGCCGAGGTCGTCACGGGCGACGCGCTGGGCATGGCTGTGCTGGCCCGCTGCCCACGCCCGGTGGACCTGATCTTCTTCGACCCGCCGTACCCCCTCGTGCTCGATGCCACGCCCGGCGGCGGGTGGGACCGCGTGCGGGCTCAGTTCTCGCGCCTGGTGGACTTCCTCTCCGATCACGGCTTCGCGGTCCTGCGCACGCCCTGGCCCTTCCGCCACCCCGATGACCCGGCCGTCGCCGCGGCCGAAGCGGAAGAGCGGGCACGAGCCGAGCGCCGGGGGACCGAGCGTCCCGGCCGCGGCCGGCGTGGTCGCGTTGAGCACCTGCGTGCCGGCGTTGATCTCGACGACGAGGGGGACGAGATCATCGAGGAACTCGAAGACTGGGACGACGTTGGCCCCGCCGACGGCGAGGAAGGCCCATCCGGCCAGGGGCCCGTCGCGCGGCACATGGTGGACCTGAAACTCCCCAACGCCATCGGGCCGGAGACCCACGTCTACCGCCACACGGCGCTGCACTTCTACATGCGCCGGCGCGAGGACGCCGCCGCGGCGGACGGCCCCGGCCCCGACTCGGGCCCATCCCCGGACGCGTAAACTCCGCCGATGCCCGACGGCGTGAACGACTCCCCCGTGCCCCGCTGGGCGGCCGACCTGAACGATGAGCAGCGCCGGGCGGTCGAGCACGGCATGGGTGGGGGCAGTGGGGGGGAGGGACCACTGGTGGTCCTCGCCGGGCCGGGAACGGGCAAGACCCGCGTCATCACGCACCGCGTGGCCCGCCTCATCGAGGCCGACGGCGTCCGTCCCGAGTCGATCGTCGCGCTGACGTTCACCGTGAAGGCCGCCGAGGAGATGCGGGGCCGCCTGGCGTCCCTCGTCGGGCCCGCGACGGCCGAGCGGGTCAACGCGCACACGTTCCACGGTTTCGGGCGCCTGCTGCTGCGCCGCTTCGGCGACGTGCTGGGGCTGCGCCGGCGGTGGATGTTGATCGACTCGGCGCAGCGCAAGCGGCTGCTGGAGGAGGTCATCTTCGAGGGCCGCCTTTTTCCCCAGAGCGCTGCGCGGGGGCGGACGGTCGAGGCCCCGGCGCTGGAGCGGTTCATCTGCGACTGCCGCAACCGCGCGATCTTCCCCGAGGAGTGCCTCGCCTACGCCGACCGGTGGACCGCCGCGTGCGAGCGCAACGACGCGGGGCTCGACGCCGACGCCCTGGCGGCGGAGCGACTGCGGGCGGCGATGTTCCTCGACCGCGCCCGCGGGTACGCGGCTTTCGAGCGGGCCTGCCGCAAGCGCGGGTGGCTCACCTTCGACGACCTGCTGACGCTGCCGATCCGCCTGCTGCGCGAGCACCGCGATATCGCGGCCCTTTGCCGCGATGAGTACCGGCACATCGTCGTGGACGAGTTCCAGGACGTCAACGGGGCGCAGATCGAACTGCTTCGCCTGCTCGCGCCGCCCCGCGCCGGGGGCGCGGGACCGGACCTCTGCGTCGTCGGCGATGACGACCAGGCGATCTACGCCTTCCGCGGCGCCACCGAGCGGGCCTTCGCCCACTTCGAGCGTCTCTGGCCCGGCTGCGCGACGGTCGAACTCTCGCTCAACTACCGCAGCAGCGAGCACGTTCTCCGCACGGCCAATGCCATCATCGGCCGCGCGGGCCGGCGCTTCGCGCCCGACAAGCACGTCCGCGCGGCGACCCAGAAGCAGTCGGCCGGCGCAGCGCTGCCCGAGGGCGTCGTGCTCGACGACGATGGAGCGTGCGGCGCGGTGATCGCCGCGATGATCCGGGCCGACAGGGAGGAAAACCCGACGCGCCCGTGGCGGCAGTATGCCGTCATCGCCCGCAGCAACGCCGACGTGGACCGCGTCGGCGGGCAACTCGAACTCGACGGCATCCCGGTGCGGTACCTCCGCGCCCTGGACGCCGGGTCGCACGAAGTGGTGCGCGATCTCAAGGCGTGGATCGAACTGCTGGTGGACCCGCGGGCGCGCTGGGCGGTGCAGCGCGTGCTGGCCCGCCCGCCGCTGGGCGTGCCGGCGGTGCAGGTGGGGGAATGGGTGCTCGCGCACCGGGCCGAGGTCGCCGCGCGTCAGGCACGCTCCGCCGACGGCGACGGGAACGGGGCGCACGACGAGGGCGAGCCGTTCATCGCGTGGCTGCGTCGGCGCATCCTCCCCGCGCCCGATGCCCCCGCGGGCTTGCACGCCTTCTTCCAACTCCACGCCGAACTCTCCGCCCTCATGGTGCGCGAGCCGGCGCACACCGTCATCCTCCGGATCATCGAGATCGTCGGCCTCGTGGACGCCGGGCTCGGCGGGGCGGGCGCAGCCGACGCGGGGGTCCAGGAGGCGGCGGACGAGGAGAGCCGCGAGCGGGCCCGCCGCGTCGCCGCCCTCGTCGCCTT
Source organism: uncultured Phycisphaerales bacterium (assembly GCA_937891445.1). Lineage (GTDB taxonomy): Bacteria > Planctomycetota > Phycisphaerae > Phycisphaerales > UBA1924 > CALAFV01. Next base: position 4,658 of record CALAFV010000134.1, read on the forward strand.
CCTGCGCTTCAGCCAGTCGCGTATCGACCGTCTCGATCCCCCCGGCGGGCTCGCGGAGTTCTGGTCCTACTACCAGGACCTCGACGAGAACGACCAGCGGTCCCTCTGCGCCGACGACGAGGACCGCATCGAGGGCGACGGCGCCGCCTTCGAGGACGACGACGAGACCGACGCCGTCACCGTGCTCACGGCTCACAAGGCCAAGGGCCTGGAGTTCGACGTCGTTTTCATCCCGCGCGTGCGGCCGGGCGGCTTTCCGTTCAGGAAGCAGAAGGAGGACGAGGACCCGCTCCCGCGCGAACTGCGAGCCAAGGCCATCGCCGCGCCGGAGATGGATGAGGACGAGCACTCCGCGCGCGAGGACGAGGAGCGCCGGCTCTTCTATGTCGCCTGCACCCGCGCGCGCAGACGCCTGGTGCTGCTGGCCAAGCGCAAGCGCACCCGTGGCGCCGCGACCGACTACTTCATCGAACTCACGCAGGACGAGACCGGGCTGGTCAACGTGCGCAGCGGCGACGAGATCCTCGCCACCGCGGCCGGCGCGGTTCCGGTCCCGGAGGTTCACGACGGCGACGGGCCGCCGCCCCCCGCGGCCGCCCAGGACCCACGCCGCCTCTTCGGTCACCGCCTTCGCCGCGAGGCCCGGGCCCGCATTGGCTCACTGACGTTGCGGGCCCAACTCGGCGGCCTCGGCGCTCCCGAGGTCTATGCCCTGGCGGGCGAGATGGGCGAAACCGCCGCGCGCCTGGCGCTGGCGGCGCACGTCGAGCGCACCGGCACGGTCCCCGCGTGGGCGCTGGCGCCGGATTCACCCGTTGCCGAGGCCGCCGCGGCCGTCGCCGCGCGGCTCGCCGACGGCGCGGCGCCC
>CALAFV010000135.1 GCA_937891445.1 uncultured Phycisphaerales bacterium
TCGGGGCCTCGCCGCGGGCGGCGCAGGCGCTGGTGCTGGGGGCCAAGTGCCGGGCCTTGCTGGACGGGCGGGCCGCGGCGAGCGTGGACGACATCCGCGCCGTGGCGCTGCCGGCGCTGCGGCACCGGATCATCCTCAACTTCGAGGGTGAGGCGGAGGGGATCACGACGGACTCGGTCGTGGAGAACCTGGTGGGGACGCTGCCGGTGAAGGCGGAGTAGAGCGTGGAGCGTAAAGCGTAGAACGTAGAGAAAAGACAACGGATCCGGCGCTGGAGCCGGATCCGTTGCGTTTGGGACGGAAGGATGGCTCAGTTCGTGCTGGTCGGGACGGAGGCGGTGGAGATGCGCTTGTAGGCGATCTCCATCATCTTGTACTCCTTGCCGGCCTTGGGGTCGGTGCCCCACATCTCGAGCGTGAAGGAGTCGTCGCTGTGGCGGCGCTCGATCTCGCGCATCTTCGTCGGCTTCTTGGTGATCGGGCAGTAGTACTCGAACGTCCAGGTGAGGGTCTTGCCGTCGCTGGAGAGTTCGCCGGTGCCGTGCATGATGCCGGTCGAGTGGTTGTCGATCCAGGTCGAGACGAAGCGGCCGGCGACGTTGTCGTAGCCGTAGTAGCCCTCGCCGAGGAACTCGCCCATCCCGGGGATCTCGCCGCGGGTCGTGCCCTTGATGTAGCGGCCGTCCATGAGGGGGGTCAGGATGGTCGTGCAGGTGCTGACCATCGGCTCCTTGCTGTCGGGGCCCATCCACATCTTGCAGGCGCCTTCCCAGGTGCCGACGTTCTTGGCGAGGAACTCGTGCTGCTCGCCGGGCATGCCGGCCATCACGCACGCCTCCATGTCCTCCGCGGTCCACCCCTCGGGCAACTGGGGCTGGGCGGCGGCGGGCTGAGAGGCGGTCTCCTTCGCCGGCTGGGCGAGGGCGACGGTGCCGGCGAGAGCGGCGAGCGCCGCGACGGTGGTCCAACGACGGGTCGTCTTCATTCCAGATCTCCTTGGGGTTGTCCGCTTGCGGGCAATCCGCGACAGTTCGATGGGCGAGCAGTCTAGCGCTTGGCTGTGCCGGACAAGGTACGGAATCTGGACGGATTCGTCAATCTGGCGTTCAGGATGTGGAAGGAGAACCCGTGGAATCACGGGGCGAGCGGGCGCGCATCGCCCAGCAGATGTCAGAGCCGGCGGTCCGTCATGCGGCGCCGTCGTGCAATGGCGAGGATCGCCAGGCCCAGCGGCAGGCTCGTGCCCGGGGAGGGGAGTGTCACGATCCAGGCCGACGTTCCGCCGGGGCCGTGGCCGAAGCCGGCGATGTGCATGCCATCGGGGGTGATGGCGGTCGCGTCGGTGAGCGTCCAGTCGGGGAGGTCAAGGCCGTACTCGGAGAGGAGCCAGGACTGGAGCGGGACGGTGCCGGTCTGCGGCGTCCAGATCGTGGCGACGCCGCCGTCGTTGCCCACGATCATCGACCCATCGCCGTTCACGGCCCAGGCCCAGGCGTTGTTGGTGGTCGCGGGGAGGGGCTGCATGCCGGTCTCGAGCGTCCAGCGGAAGCCGCAGACGCTGCGCGGGCCGTTGGTGGAGAACCCGATGATCGTGCTGCCGTCGGCCGAGACCGCCCAGGCGACACTCATGCGCAGTTCGTCGCCGCCGAGCACGCCCAGGGTCATGGGGACATCATCGATCCACGCGCAGGCTTCGAGCATGTTCCCCGGGGTCGGGGCTGTGCCCGCGATCACGCGGCCGTCGTGCGAGATCGCCGTGGCGTCGCGCGCGGTCGTGCCGTCGGGCATGGGGGCGAGCGGGATCGGGACGCCGGAGGCGTTCCACCGCATAGCGGTCTGGGGGCCGGCGAGAAGTCGCGAGCCGACGATCGTCTGCCCGTCGGCGGTAATGCCGTAGGCGTTGTCGCCGCCGTCCAGAAAGAGCGGGAAGCCCTTGTCCCATCGGGCCGCGCGCTGGTTGGGGAGGCCGTTGACGACGATGTTGCCGATGATCGTCTGGCCGTCGGGGGTGATGTTCCACGCGATGGAGGCGGTGGTGCCGGAGACCACGGTGAGGTACTGGCTGCCGATGCCGCGGTCCCACCGCGCGGCGTACGAGGTGGGATTCGCGACGGCGCCGACGGCAGTGTTGCCGTCGGCGGAGAGAGCGTAGACCCGGGTGAGCAGGGGGATGCGGGTGAACGTGGGCTGGGCGGCGGCGTGCGCGGCGGCGATCGCGAACGCGAAGAGAGCCATGCCGACGGCGCGGAGCGAGTGCGTACGCATATGCGGCCTCGTGATGTGGGGTGTGCGAGAGAGTACCCGCAGCCTACCGCGAACGGGGGCCGTGTGCAAGCGCCTGCTGCGGACAAGGGAGCGTCCACGAGTTTGTGGATGCAGAAGGAAGGGGCGGCTCAGCGGCCGGGGAGGGAGTGGGCGACGGGGTGGCGGGGCTGGTAGAGGTGGAGAACGCCGGCGGCGGGGACTTCGAAGGACGTCAGGAGGCCCCAGCCCTCGTCGGTGATGCCGCGGGTGAACTCGACGCCGCGGTCGCGGAGGTCGGCGACGGTCTTGTGGATGTCGTCGCACATGAGGTAGAGGGCCTGGTGGCCTGGGCCGATGGCGGGGCGGCCGGGGTCGAGGGGTTCGGGCGCCGGTTCGGGGTCGATGTCGGCGGTGGGATGGACGCCGAGTTCGGCGGCGGGGGGGAGGGCGAAGATGAGCCAGCCGCCGCCGGCGTCCACGAAGGGGAGGCGGAGCGTGTCGCGGAAGAAGGCGCGGGTGCGGTCGGGGTCGGAGGAGTAGATCAGGGCGTGGAGGGCGGTGATCATGGGGCCGAGCATACCGGGAGGGGTGGCGCTTCGGGACGCGGTTGTCGCATTGGGTAGGGGGAGTGGGGCGGGGTAGAAAGGGCCTGAAGCATGGAGATGCCGCCGCAGTTCCCGTCGGGGCGGACCGTAGACCTGGAGTCGCTGCCGCTGTTTGCGCGAGCGCTGGTGGCGGCGCGGATGGCGCGGCGGGCGGTGCTGGCGATGCTGGAGGGGAAGGAGCGGGAGGCGGGGCTGGCGCTGTGCGACCTGGTCGAGCAGATCGTGCAGCGGCGGGCATCGTGGAAGGCCTCGGCGGCACAGATCCGTGCGGTGGAGCGCATCAGGCGGACGCGCACCAACACGGCGGCGCTGGAGGCGGCGCGGTGGGCGTTCGACGCCGCGGGGGCGGCGCAGGCGTCGCTGGACTTCCCGCTGGACGATGGCGTCGCGACGTCGGCGCGGCGGTGCCTGGCGGCGATCGAGAGCGACCGGCGGGTGTCGGCGGTGCAGGTGGCGATCGTGCTGGCGGCGGACGTCGACCAGGTCGCGTTCGCGTGCTCGGTAGTGGGGGTGGGGATGTACGACGGCGTGCCGCCGCACGTGATGGGGCGGCTGGCGCCGTGTCATCCGCTTACGCTGACGGAGCCGCGGCGGTCGGCGGCGGAGGAGGCGCGATGAGTTGGCTGGTGACGGTGATTGCCGCGGCGCTGGGGGCGCTGGCGGGGGGAGCGGGGATGCTGGGGATCGCGCTGGTCTCGGCGAAGTGGTACCGCATCACCGGGTTCGAGGGGGCGATCGGGTACTACGTGGTGATGATGACGGGGTTGGGGGGAATCGGGGGGCTGGTCATCGGGGCGGTGGCGTCGCGCGCGGTGCTGTGGATGTGGGGGGAGGCGTGGATGGGGTGGGGGCAGATCGGCGGGG
>CALAFV010000136.1 GCA_937891445.1 uncultured Phycisphaerales bacterium
GCGCGGATGGCGACGACGTTGTCGTACGTGCGGCCGTCGCCCATGACGCCGACGGAACGCACCGGCAGGAGCACGGCGAAGACCTGGCTCGTGCTGCGGTAGAGGTTCGCGGCGACGATCTCCTCCAGGAGGATCTCGTCGCAGTCGCGGAGGACGGCGAGTTTCTCCTCGGTCACTTCGCCCAGGACGCGGACGGCCAGGCCGGGGCCGGGGAAGGGGTGGCGCCAGACGATCTGGTCCGGCAGGCCGAGGACCTCGCCGAGTTTGCGCACTTCGTCCTTGAACAGGTCGCGGAGCGGCTCGACGAGTTCGAAGCCCAGTTCGGCGGGGAGGCCGCCGACGTTGTGGTGCAGTTTGATGTTGGCGCTCTGGCCCGCGTGGCCGTGGCCGGACTCGATGACGTCCGGGTAGAGCGTGCCCTGGGCGAGGAACTTCGCGTCCGGGAGGTCGCGGGCGGCGTGCTTGAAGACGTCGATGAAGCGGTGGCCGATGCGCCGGCGCTTCTCCTGCGGGTCCTCGACGCCCTTGAGGTCCTCGAGGAACTCCTTCGAGGCATCCACGACGCGGAGGTCGATGTCGAAGTGGTCGCGGAAGGTCGTCTCGACGAGTTGGACCTCGTTCTTGCGCAGCAGACCGGTGTCCACGAAGATGCAGGTGAGTTGGTTGCCGATGGCGCGGTGGATCAGCGCGGCGGCGACGGCCGAGTCCACGCCGCCGGAGAGGCCGCAGACGACCCGCGCGGAGCCGACCTGCTCGCGGATGCGGCCGATGGCGGTCTGCATGAAGTCCGCCATGCGCCAGGTGCCGGAGCACTTGCAGATCTCGTAGACGAAGTTCTGGATGATGTTGACACCGTGCGGGGTGTGCGTCACCTCCGGGTGGAACTGCACGCCCCAGAAGCGGCGGCCGCCCGGGCGCTGCTCGATCATCCGCACCGCCGCGAGGGGACAGGTCTCGGTGCTGGCGAGGACTTCGAGGCGTCCATCCGGGCCGCCGTGCCACTCCAGGCCGGGATCGGGCTCGAGGACCTGGTCGCCGTGAGACATCCACACGGCGGTGCGCTCCGGGATCGCGGCGAAGAGATCCGAGTGGTCGGTGATCTCGATGTTGGCGCGACCGAACTCGCGCCGGTCGGCGCGGTCGATGCGGCAGCCCATGATCTGGCAGGCCAGTTGCATGCCGTAGCAGATCCCCAGGACGGGGACGCCGAGGTCGAAGATCGCGGGGTCGCACCGGGGGGCGTGCGGCTCGTACACGCTCTTGGGGCCGCCGGAGAGGATGATGCCCTTGGGGCGATACGAGGCGATGACATCCGCCGGCGTATCGGGGGCGATCAGGAGGGAGAAGGCGCCGGCCTCGCGGACGCGCCGGGCGATCAGTTGGGCGGTCTGGCTGCCGAAGTCGAGGATCAGGATGACCTCGTCGTGCGGCAGACGCTCGGTTCCGGCTCCCCCCGCAGAGGCGGTGGTGCGGGCGGCGGGATTGGGATTAGGTGCGCTCGTCATGTGCGTGTCGCCGCCCCCGCCCTGTCTGTGGTTTTCCCCTTTCCCTCCGCCGGCCCTGCGCCGAAAGAGGTATCCCCCCGCCCCGGGGGTCTCCCGGGGGTGACGCCCCCGCCACCCACCCGCTTTGTCATACTATGGGTGCGTGCTCGTCGGGCAGACCAACATGATGCTGCGGGTCCCGGTGCCCTGCATCGTAGGGGGAGCGTTGTGGATGGGGCTCGCCGCGGCGTGCACGCGGGCGAGTTTCGACGACCCGGATCCGGCGAGCCAACTGGCGGCCCTCGAGCGTGCCATCGAGGCCAACGACCGCTCGAAGATCCCCGAGATGATCGAACTGCTGGACAGCGACGATCCGGCGGTCCGGCTGTTTGCCATCCTGGGCCTGGAGCGGATGACTGGCGAGACCCACGGGTACGACTTCGCCGCCCCGGAGGCGGAGCGCCACGCGGCGACCGAGCGGTGGGTGGCCTGGTACAACGCCGGTTTGGGACGCCAACAGCCGATAGAAGAGGAGCCCCGGGCCGGGGAGGCCAGGGGGCGTGATGGGGCGGAGGGGGGTGTGGCCGGGGACGGGGAGGGGGCTTGAGCCGACCCAGCATGACCACCGAGCGCCCTGAGATCCGCATCGAGATGCTCAGCAACCCGCTCTATCTGAGCGGGGTGCGCGAGATGGTGGCGGGGGTGGCCCGGCGGCTGCTGTTCACGGAAGAGGCGTGCGGGCAGATCGCGCTGGCGGTGGATGAGGCGCTGTGCAATGTGATCCGGCACGGGTACGGGCGGGATCCGGACAAGCCGATCTGGATCAACCTCATCCCCCTGGGTGGGGTCGCCAAGCCCGGGGAGTCGTGCCATCCCACCGAGGCGCTCAAGATCGTCATCGAGGATGAAGCCCGGCAGGTGGACCCCGGGACGATCAAGAGTCGTAACCTCGAAGACGTCCGGCCCGGGGGGCTGGGCGTGCACATCATCCGCGCGGTGATGGATGAGGTGCGCTACGAGAAGATCAACAACGGGAAGGGACGGGGGATGAGGCTCACGATGATCAAGAAGCGGGTGGACCCATCGCCCGAAGCGGAGGGCGCCGGGGGGACAGAATGCTGCGGTGGTGGTGGCGGCGGAAATGGCGGCGGCGGGGGGAGCGGCTGCCCCGGTGGCGAGGAGAAAGGACATGACTGAGACGGGCAGCGGCGGGCTCAAGGTGCAGACGGAGGTGCGGGGGGACGCGGTGGTGGTCAAGCCGCAGGGCGAGATCGACCTGACGGCGTCGCCGGTGCTGCGCCAGGCGCTGAAGCAGGTGCAGACGAGCAAACCGCAGGTGCTCGTGGTGGACCTGGCGGGGGTGCCGTACATGGACAGTTCCGGCGTGGCGACGCTGGTGGAGGCGATGCAGATCGCGCGGAAGAACGGGACGCGGATGGCGCTGGCGTCGCTCCAGGACAAGGTGCGGTCGATCTTCGAGATCGCGCGGCTGGATACGGTGTTCACGATCCACCCCAGCGCGGAGGCGGCGATCGGGTCGTGAGTCTCGCCTGCGGGCACCGGAGAGGCTTCGCCGCAGATCGACGCAGATAGACGCGGATCAGAGGGGATGGTCTCGGGCCGGGTGCGTGCGGCGCGATCGCTTCTGTTTCCCGGCTCTTCAGCCGCGCTGATGCGCGGTTGCCTGGTTTGGGGGCCGGCCACGAGGAGGTGAGCGGATGGCGGAGCAGGCGACGCGGGAGCCACGGGGGCTGGTGGCGCTGGCCGCGGCGGCGGGGGCGAAACTGCTGGCGCTGTTCGAACTCACCGGCGAGGTGTGGTACCTGCTGGCGGAGATGGTGCGCTGGCTGTGGCGGGCGGCGACGGGGCGGTCGCGGCTGGGGCGGCCGGCGATCGTGTCGCAGATCGTGCGCGTGGGGGTGCGGTCGATCCTGATCATCTCGCTGGTGTCGGGGTGCGTGGGGCTGATCCTCGTGCTGCAGATGGCTCCCCCGCTGGACGACTTCGGGTCCAAGGACCTGGTGGCGAACATCACGGCGGTGGCGGTGCTCCGCGAACTGGGGCCGCTGATCGCGGCGATCGTGCTGACGGGGTTCGCGGGGGCGGCGATCGCGGCGGAGATCGGGACGATGGTGGTGGGGGAGGAGATCGAGGCGCTGGAGGCGCACGCGCTGAACCCGATCCGTTTCCTGGTGGTGCCGCGGGTGCTGGCGACGGTGATCAGCATGGGGTGCCTGGCGGTGATCGCGGACCTGGTCGCGGTTTTCGCGGGGATGTTCACATCGTCGATCGCGCTGGGGATCCCGACGGCGCAGTACATGAGCAACACGCTGGATCAGGTGGAGTCCGTGGACTTCCTGACCGGCGTGGGCAAGGGGCTCGTGTTCGGGCTGCTGATCGGCTCGATCGCGTGCACCAACGGGCTGCGCGTAACCGGTGGGGCGGCGGGCGTGGGTCAGGCGACGACGGGGACGGTGGTGCAGTCGGTCGTGGCGATCATCGTCGCGGACCTGATCTTCACGTCGATCTTCTATTCGCTGGGGCTTGTGTAGCAGGCATCAGGCACCAGGCGATAGGCACGAGAAGATGCGCGAGGCTAAACGTGTGCCATCGCGTCCTCCATTGCCCAGTGCCTGGTGCTTGGCCACCTCAGCGCCGGTAGCCCAGCGGGTTCTGAATCAGGTTGTAGATCTCGCGCAGCGTCGTCATGCCGACGAAGCCAACGACGGTCAGCGCGGTGAGGATGAAGCCGCCGCTGGTGTAGCCCTGGCCGAACATCCAGGCGCAGGCGTAGAGGGCCAGCCATAGCGCGCCGTAGCGGGAGACCTTTTCGGCGGCGCGGGCGCTGCGGCCGTGGGTGCGGACCTTCTGCCACGCCCAGAGCGCAAAGAGGCCGGCCAGCACGGCCGGGCCCAGGGCCGCGCTGGGGCTGACCCACTCGGGCCAGAGCGTGCCGGAGCGGCGGTAGGCGAAGAAGAACATCACCGCGCTCCAGAAGGCCCAGCCGGCGACGGCCGTCGCGGCGGCGCGGCGGCTGATGAGCGGGACCTTGCGGCCGTAGATGTGGGCCGCGGTGGCGACCAGGAGCGAGTGGGTCATCACCAGCCAGACCGGCCACACGAACCTGAGGTTCAGGTTCGGCGTGACCATCTGCCCGGCGTAGATCAGCCCGAGGACGATCAGTCCGACGGCGGGGACGAAGCGGCCGGCGCCGTTGAAGAACAGGATCGCCCCGGCGATCAGGAGCGTCAGCACGACCGAGCCGATGCCCAGGACCGCCGCGCCCAGGACCGCGGCGATGAACGTGCAGACCACGAGCGTGATCGCCGAGCCGATGGTCAGCCGCCCCGACGGCAGCGGGCGGTCGGGGTGCAGGGCGCGGTCGCGCCGGAAGTCGAGCACGTCGTTGAGGGCGGCGGCGTAGGCAAAGAGCCCCAGGGCGTTGACGGCCCCGCCCAGCAGGAGGGCCCAGAGGGGGAGCGTCCGCAGGGCCTCGGTTCCCGGCTCCAGCGGCGGGGCGGCGACTGCGGCCGCGTCGGCGGGGTCGAGCCCGGGCGGGGTGGCCGCGGCCCGCGTCCAGAGGATCACGAACCACACGTTGGCGACCGACGCGAAGGCGGTGGTCACCCTCGTCAGTTGCAGGATCGGGGCCAGGCGGAGCATCGCCCGTCGCATGGGGGCCATGGTACGGACCCGCCGGGCGCACGGCGGGCCGGCGTGCCGGGTGGACGGGAAACGGACCCCGCCCGGATCTACCATCGCCGGTCGATGGCGAGAACGACGTCAGACAAGCGAGCGGCCGGGCGCCCTTCCCCCCCGGCGGTGGCGGTGGTCGTCAGCCGGTACAACGGCTCGGTGACCTCGCGCCTGCTGGAGGGGGCGTTGGGGGCCTACCGCGCGGCGGGGGGGGATGAGCGGGCCGTCACGGTGGTCGATGCCCCGGGCTCGTTCGAACTGGTCGCACTGTGCAATGCCGCGGCGAGGACCGGGCGGTTCGGCGCGGTCGTCGCCCTGGGGTGCATCATCAAGGGGGAGACCGAGCACGACCGCTATATCGCCCACGCCGTGTCGGAGGGGCTGGCGCGCATCACCGTGGAGACCGGCGTGCCGATCGCCTTCGGTGTGCTGACCGTGAACACGCCGGAGCAGGCCCGCGAGCGGGCCGGGGGCGCGGTGGGGAACAAGGGCGCGGAGGCGATGGACGCGGCCCTGGTGACGGCGGCCGGGATCCGGGCGCTTGAGGAGGGGACTGTTCTGCCGCGGTACGCCGCATCGCTGCCGGACAAGGCCGGGGCCAATGGCGCGGTCCGCCGGCGGGTTGTCGGCCGCGGGGCAGCGCGACGGAGGGGGACTCGCTGATGGCTACACCGCGTGACATCCGGCGTCTGGCGTTTCAGGCGCTCTTCCAACTCGACGCCCGCGCGGGGGCGAGCGCGGATGCGGCGCTGGTGCGCGAGTCGCTCGACGACGCCGAGGGGTTCACCCCGGCGGAGCGCGACCGCGCCTTCAAGATGGCGGTGGAGGCGTACGCGGCTCGCAAGGCCGCGGACGAGGAGTTCGCGCGGCTGGCGCCGGCGTGGCCGGCGCACCGGCAGGCCGCGGTGGACCGCGCGATCCTGCGTCTGGCGCACTGGGAGATCACTTCCGGCAAGACGCCGCCAAAAGCCGCGGTGAACGAGGCCGTGGAACTCGCCAAGGCGTTCAGCACGGAGAAGTCGCCGAGTTTCATCAACGGCCTGCTCGACAAGGTCCTCAAGCGAGTGCTCGCGGAGCGTGCCGCGGCGGCTCCGGCGAGCGCGGGGGCGGCCGATGCGCCGGCTCCCGGTCCGGCTGGAGAGGGGGCGTAGGTCGTGGCGTTCTTCAAGTCCGTCCTGGGCAAACTGAAGGAAGGGCTGGCCAAGACCCGCGAGGTCTTCGTCGGCGGCATCCGCACGATGCTCAGCGGGCGGAAGCTCGACGAGCAGTTGATTGAAGAACTGCGGATGCAACTGCTCGCGGCGGATGTGGGGGTTGAGGCGACGGAGCGGCTGGTCGCGGGCGTCCGCGCGGATTACCTCGCCGGGAAGATGACCCGCGGCGAGGATGTGCTGGACTATCTCAAGCGCGAGATCAAGGCGATGTGGCCGGAGGCGGACCGTCGGCTGCGCGAGGCCCCGGCCGGGCAGCGACCGACGGTCATCCTCGTCACCGGTGTCAACGGCGCCGGCAAGACGACGAGCATCGCCAAGTTGTGCTGGATGCTCCGCAAGCAGGGGCGCAGCGTGCTGCTGGCGGCGTGCGACACGTTCCGCGCGGGGGCGGTGCGGCAACTGGAGATCTGGGGGGAGCGCCTGGGGGTCGAGGTCGTCAAGGGGCAGCAGGGGGGCGATCCGGCGTCGGTGGCGTTCGACGCGTGCAAGGCCGCGCTCAGCCGCGGGGTCGATGTGCTGATCATCGACACCGCGGGGCGGCTGCACACGCAGGACCCGCTGATGCGCCAACTCACCAAGATCCGCACGGTGGTGAACAAGCAAATCCCGGGCGCCCCGCACGAGACGCTGCTGGTGCTCGACGCCACCAGCGGGCAGAACGCCCTCCGCCAGGCGGAGGAGTTCTCCAAGGCGGCCGACGTGACCGGCATCATGCTGGCCAAACTCGACGGAACGGCCAAGGGGGGGATCATCATCGCGATCCGGTCGGCAACAAACATCCCCGTGAAGTTCGTCGGCCTGGGGGAGCGGCCGGAGGACATCGAGCCGTTCGACCCCGAGTCGTTCGTCGAGGCGATCTTCGAGATCTGAGGGCGGCAGACCCCTCTGCACCGGGGAGCCGGCGCGAGGTTTCGGGCCGAGGGGAGCCTCACCCGGCCGCGGCGGATACGCTGTGATCGCCCATGGCGTCCGCCCACGACGGCCACCGTGCTTCCGAGATCAGCATCCCCGCGCGTGTGTGGGACCGGGTCGTCGCCGTCATGGAGCGACTGGCTTCCAGCCGCGATCTGGACGAGGTGCTGGGGCTGATCATCGACTCGATGCGGGACTGCCTCGGGGCCGACCGCGCGACGGTCTTCCAGTACGACCCGGGGACGCACGAACTGTTCGCGACGCGGGCTCACGGGGTGGACCGGTCGCTGCGGTTCAGCGCCGATCTGGGGCTCGCCGGGGAGGCAGCGCGGACCAAGCAGATTGTCAACGTGCCGGACTGCTACGCCGACCCGCGGTTCAACCGCGACGTGGACCGGCAGACCGGGTACCACACGCGGTGCCTGCTGGCGGTGCCGCTGGTGAGTTTCGACGGCGGGCTGGAGGGGGTGGCGCAGGTCCTCAATCGGGCCGACGAGGGGGCGCCGGCTTTCGGGCCCTTCGACGAGACGATCGCGCGGGCGCTGGCCTCGCAGGCGGCGATCGCGATGCGCCGCGCGAGGCTGCTGGAGGCCGAGCGGCGGAAGAACAAGATGGAGGCGGACCTGAGCGTCGCACGCGAGATGCAACTGGCGACGTTCCCCGCCGCCTTGCCCCTGATCCCGGGGTTTGACATCGCGGCGAGCAACCGTCAGGCGGACGAGACCGGGGGAGACACGTTCGACGTCGTGGGCCTGGGGGACAACGGCGGCGGGCGCGGGGCCCTGCTGCTGATGGCCGACGCCACGGGGCACGGGATCGGCCCGGCGCTGGCGGCGACGCAGGTGCAGGCGATGCTGCGGATGGCCGCGCGGCTGGGCACGCCCGTGGAGCACGCGGCGACGCACCTCAACACGCTCATGTGCGATGCCCTGCCCGTGGGGCGGTTCGTCACGGCGTTCATCGGAACGCTCGCCGGGCCGGGGGATGGGCGGAACGGCGCCGTGGGGACGGTGCGGTACGTGGCGGCGGGGCAGGCGCCGGTGGTCGTCGTGCGTGCGGACGGGTCGTACGAGGCTCGCGACGCGACGGTCCTCCCGCTGGGTGTGGATCCGTGGCCGGAGCCGCCGAAGCCCGAGACGGTCACGCTGGAGCCGGGCGATGCGCTGGTGCTGCTGAGCGATGGGTACTACGAGTACATGAATCACGCGCAGCGCCCCTTCGGCGTGGAGCGCGCCGTGGCGGCGGTGCGCGAGGCGCTGACGCGGCACCGGGGGGCGGAAGGGGTCGCCGCGGCGGTGATCGCGTCGGTTGACGCGGCCCTCGCGGCGTACGCGGCCGGGTGCGGGGGGGGAGCGCCGCAGGACGACCAGACGGCGCTGATCGTGGTCCGGCGGGCGTAGGCCCGGAAGCGGGTGGCCGCATGAACGACGTGATCGTCATCGGCGTCGGCGCGATGGGCTCCTCGGCCTGCATGCACCTGGCGCAGCGGGGGGCACGCGTGCTGGGGCTGGAGCGGCACGCGATCCCCCACGACATGGGGAGTTCCCACGGCCATTCGCGGATGATCCGGCTGGTGTACTCGGAGCACCCGGACTACGTGCCGTTGCTCCGACGGGCGTACGAACTGTGGCACGCCCTGGAAGAGGCGACCGGGCGGTCGCTGCTGCGCGTGACGGGCGGGATCTACATGGGCCCGCCGGAGGGGGAGTTCATCGCGGGGGCGCGGCGGGCCGCGCAGGCTCACGGGCTGGATCACGAACTGATCGACCGCGCCGAACTGGGCCGCCGGTTCCCGCAGTTTCGCGTGCCGGAGTCGTTCGCGGGGTTCTGGGAGCCGTCGGCGGGGTACCTGATCCCGGAGGCGGTGATCGCGGCGCAGGCCGAGGCGGCCCTGCGGGCAGGGGCCGTGCTGCACGCCCACGAGTCGGTGCTGGACTGGGCGCCGGACGGCGCTGGGTACCGGGTCCGGACGACTCGCGGCGTCTACACGGCCGGGCGGCTGGTCTTCTGCGGCGGGGCGTGGGCTGGGAAACTCGTGGCGGACCTCGGCGTGGGAGTCGTGGCGACGCGGCAGGTGCTGGGGTGGGTGTGGCCGCGGCGACCGGACCTGTTCGAGGCGGGGCGGTTGCCGGTGTGGGCGATCGACGCTCCGCAACTGGACCCGCCGGGGTTGTACTACGGCTTCCCGATGGCTGGGGAAGTGCCGGGGTTCAAGGTCGCCCGGCACGCGCCGGGACGGGCGGTCGATCCGGATGTCGTTGACCGCAAGGACGTTGCGCTCACGGACGAGGCGGAGGTGCGGGCGGTGCTCCGCTCGTGCATCCCGGATGCGGACGGTCCGTTGCTAGCGCTGCGGACGTGTCTGTACGAGAACTCACCCGATGCGCACTTCATCATCGACCGGCACCCGGCGCACCCGGGGGTGACGGTGGCGTGCGGGTTCAGCGGTCACGGGTTCAAGTTCGCGTCGGTGGTGGGGGAGGTGCTGGCCGACCTGGCGCTCGAAGGGCGGACGCGGCACCCGATCGGCTTTCTTGGACTCGGCCGCTTCGGGAAGCCGGCGGCGGGGGAGCGGGCCTGATCGGCCGGGAATTGCTGTTTTTTCGGGCTCCTGTGAGTTGAACGCCGACGGAAAAGACGCTACAAAGCCGGGCTCACGGAGGCGTCGGCAAACCCGGTGGGGGGGGTGGGGGACGCCAAAGGAATGGAGATGGCGATGGCCAAAACGATGAAGAAGAAGACGGCGGGCAAGGGCGGCATGAACGGGACGCGGTCGGCCGGCAAGCCCAAGAAGATCACCGCGGCCTCGAAGCCCCGCACCAAGAGCGAGCTGTACAGCACGATCGCGGAGGCGACCGAACTCACCAAGAAGCAGGTCGCGTCCGTCTTCGACACGCTGGGGCAGGTGCTCGCGGCCGACCTTGCCAAGGGCCACGTGGTCAACGTCGGCGGCCTGATGAAGGTCACCGTGACCCGCAAGCCCGCGACCAAGGAGCGCGAGGGCATCAACCCCTTCACGGGCGAGAAGCAGATCTTCAAGGCCAAGCCCGCCCGCAACGTCGTCAAGGTCCGCCCGCTGAAGACCCTCAAGTCGATGGTCTGAGGCGACCAGCAGCGTGACCTGCCCCGCCGGGCTCAGAAGTGAGCGTCGGCCGGGCGAGCCAGGTCCCCGCCGCGACACCGCCGAGCGTCCGACTCACGTCGGCCGGTCGGCCTGCCGCGGCGGGTTGTCGTTTTGGACCTCGGGGACGGCGATGCCCAGCATCGCCGCCAGCGCGGGGAGGATTCGGCCCGAGAGGCCGGTCAGCGCGATGTCCACCACGCCGGTGGCGGGCGTCGGGTCGCGGTTGATCTCGATCGTCACGGCGCCGCGGCTGCGGGCCTCGTCGATGAAGCCCGCCGCGGGGTAGACGACGGCGCTGGTTCCGATCGAGATGAACAGATCGCAGGCGGCGATGGCCCGCTGCGCCGCGTCGATCGCCTCGGCCGGGAGCGCCTCGCCGAACCAGACGACGCAGGGGCGGAGCAGGCCGCCGGCCGCGGATTTGGGCGGGAACTCGGTCATCGGCTCCGGCGGCGGCGTGATGCGCTCGCCGGTGCGCGTGCAGCGCCATTCGAGGATCGTGCCGTGCAGTTCGACGACGCCGGTGCTGCCGGCGCGCTGGTGGAGCCGGTCCACGTTCTGCGTCAGAAGCGTGAACGACCGTTGCTCCGCCTCGGCCCGGCGCTGGAGCGCCGCCAGCGCGAAGTGGCCGGCGTTGGGCTTGCAGCCCAGGACCATCTGCCGCCGCCAGTCATACCAGCGGGTCACCAGCGCGGGGTCGCGTGCGAAGGCCTCCGGCGTGGCCAGTTCATGCGGGTCGTACTTCGCCCACAGGCCGGTCATCGCGTCGCGGAAGGTCGGCACACCGCTCTCGGCGCTGGCTCCGGCGCCGGTGAGCACGACGATCGAGCGGGCGCTGCCCAGCGCCGCGGCGGCGGCTCGCATGCGCGGATCGGCGGGATCGGGGTTGTTCACGGGGCGCCCTCCGAGGGGATGTGCATCTCGCAGCCCGGGAGCGCGACGACCTGACCCTCGCTCGTGCGGACGACGGGGAGGCCGTCATCGGAGAGGCCGACGAGCGTGCCGCGAATGGGAGCCCCGCCGGGGAGGCTCAGCGTGACAGGCCCACCGAGGCCGAAGAGACGTTCACGGGTCAGAGACAGGGCTGCGGCCGTGTTCGGCTCGTTGAGGGCGGCCAGCAGGCGGGCGCACAGGTCTTCGCGCAGGTCGTCGAGGTCAACCTCCCGGCCGAGCCGGTCCAGCAACGACGTCGGCTCGCGGCGCAGGCCAACGGGGAGGAGGGCCGCGGGGAAGTTCGCGTTGACGCCGACGCCGATCAGCGCCCACGTCCCGCCGGCGGGATGTCGGACGGTTTCGCTCAGGACGCCGAGGATCTTGCGCCCGTCGACGAGCACATCGTTGGGCCACTTGAGGCGGACGCCGGCGGCTCCATCCGGGCCTCCCTCGCAGACGCGCACCATCGCCGCCAGGCACGCAGCGCCGACGCGCAGGCCGAGGGTCTGGAGGCTGTCGAGCGCCGAACCGACGGGGGAGACGAGCGTCATCCACAGCCCGCCGCGGGGGCTGCTCCACGGGCGGCCGTGGCGGCCGAGGCCACCGGTCTGCTCCGCAGCGATGTAGAGCACGGGGCCATCATGGGCGCCGATGGCCCCGGACCGGATCTGCCGCCGCGCGTGCAGGTTCGTCGAGTCGAGGACGTCGAATCGCTCGAGCCGCACGGGCGGCAGTGGGGGATTCATTGGCCCGCCTCCGGTGCGCCCTCCTGACGACTGGCGTCGGTGCGGTCGGCGATCGTTTCGAGGCCGTCGAGGACGCCCTCGATGGCATTGAGGACACCGTCGTACATCGGCAGGGCCCGCTGGAGTTCCGGGGCGTCGTTGCGCTCGATCGCCCGCGCCAGCGCGGGGAGGACCCACGCGGCATAGCCGGAGTCCTCGTCCGTCGCGGCCTGGAGGTTGCGGAACCACGGACGCCCGGGGATTCCCTGCGGCCGGATCCACGCGCGGTCGAGGGCCATGAGCAGGCGGTTGGTCTGGCCGAGTTGGCTGTCAGCGAGGTCGCCGCGAGCAACGGCGGCGAGGAGGCGGGCCTCGACGGCCGCGGCACGCTGGGCGATGCGGCCGGCTCGCGAGTCCAGGTCGGCGAGTTCGCGGGCCGTGACCACGCGGCCGTCGGGGGAGGTCGAGGGCGTGAGGATGGATGGCTTGCCGCGGGCGGCGCTGCGATCGGTGAGTTGCATCAGCGCGCGGCGCATGTCGACGAGCGGGCGGGCCGGATCCAGCGGCAGCATCGGGGCGCATGCCAGCCGCGCGGCGATGGCGTTGGTCATGCGCGTGACCATCAGGGCGGGCTCGTAGTCCGGGCCGACGACCTTCCAGTACCACTGGAGCGTGTCGCGCGTCGTGTGCCAGGCGGTCCCCGGCGAGCCGCCTGCGCCGAGCCCTGCGGAGGGGACGAGCGTGTGGCAGAGGAAGCCGACGTGGTCCGATCCGCCGCCGACGTCGCCGAAAAGGGGCAGGCCGGGGATGCGTGGATCGGGGGCACGCGCGAGCCACGCGTCGAGGACGGTCCGGTCCGGCGCGCGGGCCTGGGGCGTGACGCGGGCGCAGTCGGCGATCAGCCGGCGGAGCGAGGGGGAGGCGGAGGCGCCGAAGTCCGGGCCCATCGACGCCATGTCGAGGTTGATGTACGCGACGGCGGAGGTGAAGAGCCGGTCACGGTTGGCCTCGACCCACTCGACCGAGCCGATGATGCCGAACTCCTCCGCGCCCCAGGCCGCAAAGACGATGCTGCGGTCGGGCCTGTGCCCGGCCCGCGCCTGCTCCGCGAAGCAGCGGGCCGATTCGAGCACGACGATCGTGCCCGCGAGCGGATCGGAGGCCCCGAAGCCCCACGCATCGTGGTGCGAGCCGACGATGACCATCTGGTCCGGGTGCTTCTCGCCGCGGAGCGTGCCGAGGATGTTCCAGGTCTGGGCAATCTCCCGCTTCTGCTCGACGTGGACGCGGACCTTCGGGCCGCCCTCGCCGCCGGTGAGGCGGTAGGGGAGCGGGAGCCCGCCCTGCCACCCCTGCGGCACGGCCGGGCCCTTCATGCGCGCCAGGATCTCCTTCGCCGCGGCCCAGCCGACGGGCTGGACGGGGATTGTCGGCAGGTCCACGGATTTGGGGTCCTGGCGTTTGGCGTCCTTCGTCGCCTCGACGAACGGGGTGAGCGGGTCGCCGGAGTACGGCAGCGTGGCGACGCCGCCGCGTTGGATGCACGTTTCGGTCTGGTACCCGCCTTCGGGGTACATCAGGCCTTTCATGTACCCGGTGTCGGCCGGGTCGGTGAAGATGACCACCGCGGCGGCGCCGGCGGCCTGGGCGAACTTGACCTTGTACCCGCGGAAGTTGCCGCCGTAGCGGGCGAGGACGACCTTGCCGCGGACGTCGATCCCCAGTTCGGCGAGTTTCTCGAAGTCGGCCTTGGTGCCGTAGTTGGCGTAGACGACCTCGGCCGTGACGTCGCCGGAGCCGGACCACGCGTTCCAGCCAGGCCACAGTTCCGGGTTCTCGGTGAAGGTGTCGCCGTCGATCGGGCTCTCTTTGATTCCCAGCGGGGTGCGAGTCCCGTCCGCGTCGATCACCTCGAGCGTGGCGGCGACCGGTCGGCAGAGGTAGACCCAGATCTCGTGTCGCTCAACCTCCAGTCCCATCCCCTCGAAGGCCGCGGCGATCCGCTCGACGGTGCGGCGGTCGCCGTCGGTGCCGGCGACGTGCGGCTCGCAGGCGAGCAGTTCGTGCCACTGCATGAGCCGCTCGGGGCTGGCGGTCGCGTTGAGGGCGGCCTCGTAGTCGGCGTACGCCTGACGCTGGTCCGGGGGCCAGTGGGCCAGCGCGGGGAGCGGTTCGGGAGCCTCGCACTGAAGCGGCTGATGGGCGCCCGCCGTCGCGGCGGCCAGGGTGAGCGTGGACAGGGCGCAGGTCGCGGCGAGCGTTCGCATGTGAGAGGTTCGGATCAGGA
Source organism: uncultured Phycisphaerales bacterium (assembly GCA_937891445.1). Lineage (GTDB taxonomy): Bacteria > Planctomycetota > Phycisphaerae > Phycisphaerales > UBA1924 > CALAFV01. The sequence continues at coordinate 14,376 of CALAFV010000136.1, forward strand.
CGCCGCGGGGTTCGGCGTGGGCGGGGGGGCTGGGGAGGGCGCGGCGAGCCTCTCCCGGTGGAACGCCCGCACGGAGCGTACGGCCTCGCCGATAAACACGGCGGCGAAGCCCAGCAGGGCGACCCCGACGATGCCGTTCATCACCACCGGGTTCATCCCCTTCGCGGTCCAGATCTCCCCCGCGACGGCCGCGCGGCCGGCCTGGAAGATCTGCAGGGCCAACGCCGTCAGGGTGATCGTCATCACGAAGGCGGTGGGGAGCGCGGTGTACCAGCAGCGCTTGCCGGACCGGTACAGCCAGACGGTGATCCCCAGCAGCGTCAGCGAGGCGAGGAGTTGGTTGGAGGTGCCAAAGAGCGTCCAGAAGAGCAGGTACGAGCCTCGCTCGGCGACAAGGAGGATCAGCAGCGGCACGCCCGCCGTGGCTCCCGCGGCGATCGCGCCCGCCAGGCGGCCGGTGGTCCCGGTGAGTTCCTGGAGCAGGTAACGCCCGAGGCGCGTCGAGACGTCGAGCGTATCGAAGATGAACGTCGCGACGGCCATGGTGCCGAAGGTCGTCGCGACAAAGAGCATCTCCGCGCCCCCGCCGGTGAAGACGGTGATGAAGCGGGCCAGCCCCTCGCCGTAGATCGCCCCCGGGGGCTTCGGTCTGGTGATCCCGTCGGCGCCCGTGATCTGCAGGTCGGCCTGCGTCGCGACCATGACGGTGGCCAGCGCGATCACGGCGACGAACCCTTCGAGGAGCATCGCTCCGAACCCGATGGGCTTGCAGTGGGACTCCTTGGCGATCTGGCGCGAGGTCGTCCCGCCGCAGACCAGCCCGTGGAACCCCGAGCAGGCGCCGCAGGCGATGGTGACGAAGAGGAAGGGGAAGATCAGGCTCGTCAGGTTCGGCGCGTTCTCGCCACCCGCGAAGAAGGCGCCGTAGTCGGCCAGCGGCTTGGTCGCCGGCTGCTGCACGGTGAAGTTCCCCGCCAGCAGGCCGAGGACGCCGACGGCGATCGCCAGGTACAGCACGAACCCACCCAGGTACCCCCGCGGCTGCTGAAGCAGCCACAGCGGCACGAGCGAGGCGACGAAGCAGTAGGCGAGGATCGCGACCTCCCAGGTCCCGATGTCAAAGACCAGCACGGTCGAGATGCGCGTCCCGAGGTAGATCACGCCGAGCGTGGCCGGCACGAAGATAAGGGTCGAGAGCCACATCGGCGGCCTGAGGAAGCGCTGCACCAGCCCCATCACCAGGGCCAGCCCCAGGTACATCACCGACGCCGCGGCGACCGCCCCGCCCCGGTTCGCCACGCCCTCAATCCCCTCGATCTCCTCCGAGACGCCGACGAACGTCGCGGCGGTGACCTCGGTGAAAGCCACGATGACATACAGCAGCGCCAGCCAGATGAAGCCGACCATGCAGAGGTAAGCCCGCCGGCCGAGGTGGCACCGGGCGATCTCGGCGACGGAGTGGGCTCCGTGTCGGATGGAGGCGACCAGCGCCGAGAAGTCGTGCACCGCCCCGATGAAAATGACCCCCAGCCCGATCCACAGCAGGCACGGCAGCCACCCGAACGCGAGGCAGGCCAGGATCGGCCCGACGATCGGCCCCGCGGCGGCGATCGCCGAAAAGTGCTGCCCCATGAGGTAGAACGGCCGGGTGGGGACGAAATCCACACCATCGTTCCTGATGGTGGCCGGGGTGGCGTTGGCGTCGTCGAGGTTGTACTGGCGGGCGATGAAGGAGCCGTAGAGGAGGTACCCGGCGGTCAGGAGGGCGATGACCAGGAGGGAGAGGAGCAGGAGGCTCATGCGCAAGAGCGTACCGGCGGGGGACCGGTCCTGTCACGCGCCCCGTTTCCGCTGTCCGCGGGCGTGACCCGGACCTTCTGGCGGGGCGCTTCCGGGTCGAAAGCCATGCGTTATGCTGGTTCGATACGTCCCTGTTCCCCGTCAGCGGGGCCGGACCCATCCTCATTGGCGTTCATGTCTGAATCACGCCTGTCTTGAACGCCCTGGAGTAATCCCACCCCGCCGTCGCCTCCAGCGCCGCGATGAGTTCCTCGCGTGTCCGGTGCGGCTCGATGATCCGGTCCACCCAGCCGCGTGCAGCGCCGTGGCGGATGTCGGCCTGCTCGGTGTAACTGGCGTGGATCGCCGCGTAGATCTGCTTGTGCGTCTCGGGGTCGATCGTTTCCCCCTTGCGCTTGCGGGAGGCTTCCTCGATCGTGGTCAGCACGCCGGTGGCCTGATTCGCGCCCATGACAGCGCACTTGGCGCTGGGCCAGGCGAACGAGAGGAACTGGTCGAAGGCGCGGCCGCACATCGCGTAGTTCCCCGCGCCGTACGACCCGCCGAGGATCACCACGATCTTGGGGACGATGGAGTTGCTCATCGCGTTAACCATCTTCGCCCCGGCGCGGATGATCCCGCCCTGCTCGCTGTCGCGCCCGACCATGAATCCGGTCGTGTCGTGCAGGAAGATCAGCGGGATCTTCCGCTGGTTGCAGTCCATGATGAACCGGGCCGCCTTGTCCGCCGAGTCGTCGTAGATCACGCCGGGCATCTGGACCGATTTGGTCGGCCCCGCCTTGCCGCCGGGCATCGTGCGCTGCACGAGTTTCTTCTGGTTGGCGACGATGCCGCACGCGCGGCCGCCGATCTTCGCGTAGCCGCAGACGATCGTCTGGCCGTACTCGGCCTTGTACTCGTCGAAGTCGGGGGCGAGGGACGTGTGGCCGTCGCTGTTGGGGACGCCGCGGGCGTCCACGATCGTCTCGATGATTTCGCGCACGTCGTACTGAGCGCCGGGCTTGTCCGTGAAGACCTCGTAGACGCGCTGCGGGTCCTGCGCCGCCGAGAGGATGGACCGGCCTCCTCCGGCGCCTGCGGGCGGGTACTTCTCCACCAGCGACCGCAGCCGCCGGATACACGCCTCGTCGTCCGGTTCGCGGAAGTCGATCGTCCCGCTGATCTGCGCGTGCATCTGGGCGCCGCCCAGTTCCTCGTCGGTGACCTCCTGCCCGATCGCCGCCTTCACCAGCGCCGGCCCGGCGAGGTACAGCCCGCTCCCCTCGGTCATCAGCAGCGTGTCGCACAGCACCGGCAGGTACCCGCCGCCGGCGACGCAGTACCCCATGATCGCCGCGATCTGCGGGATCCCCTCGGCGCTGATGACGGCGTTGTTGCGGAAGATGCGGCCGAAGTCGTCCGTGTCCGGGAACACGTCCTCCTGCAGCGGCAGGAAGACGCCGGCGCTGTCCACGAGGTAGATCAGCGGCAGGCGGGCCATCGTCGCGATCGTCTGGGCCCGGATGATCTTCTTGCACGTCATCGGGAAGAACGCGCCGGCCTTCACCGTCGCGTCGTTCGCCACGATCATGCACAGCCGGCCCTCGACCGGGCCGACGCCCGTCACGACGCCGGCGCCCGGTGCGCCGCCGTGCTCGCGGTACATGTTGAACGCCGCCCACAGCCCCATCTCGACGAACCGCTGCGGGTCGTCCAGCAGGCGGTCGATGCGCTCGCGGGCGGTCAGGCGGCCCTTCTCGTGCTGGCGGTCGATGGCCTTCGGCCCGCCCCCCAGGCGGATCTGCCGCTCCTGCTGCTGGTACTCCTCGTTGAGTTCGCGGAGCCGGTTGATGCTGGTGGAAGCGGCGTGCTGCGACATGTTTCGTCGGCCTTGC
>CALAFV010000137.1 GCA_937891445.1 uncultured Phycisphaerales bacterium
ACCGGGGGCTGGGGGAGAGAGGCGGTAGGGGGAGGACTGAGGACTAAGGACTTAGTGGCCTCGTGATGTTCGCGTGCTTCGCGTTGCAGGCGTCGCTTGCGGTTGGACGCACGTGAACGTTTGGCCCGCCGCTTGCGCGGCGGGCTTTGTTTTGGGTGGCGCCCTGGCGCCAGTCCCCAGTGCCTCAAAAGAAAGCGGACGCGCCGCCCACGCGGACGCGCCCGCTGACCGGACAATGGTGGTGAGAAGACGTGAGCGCCGGGGCCGCAGAGGCCCGCGGCGCCGTGTGGTCAGGTGAGTTCCCGGCGGCGGCGCCGGCCCGCCGCGAGGGAGAGCAGCCCCGCGCCGCCGAGCACCGCGGCGGAGGGGAGCGGAGCCGCGGAGGCCGTCTGCGTCAGGAAGGTGCGCTCCATGAACTCGGCCACCGCCGAGCCGTGGGGGGCGGAGAAGATCCACACGTCCTGCTCGATGCGGAGGGCTTCGCGCCCCTCGGCGCCGTGGTCGAAGTCGGTCTCGAAGACCTCGTGGCCGCGGCCGCCTTCGGCGAGGAAGGAGCGCGAGACGATCTCGCCGGAGCCCGCGGCGTCGAAGACGTGCTCGTTGAGGCGGACCCACGAGCCGGGCTCGCCGGTGGAAGCGCCGAAGCGGATGCGGTCGGACATGATCCGCGCCCCCGGCGTCATCGTGCGGACGCTGAAGGTGAGGTAGCCGTCGGAGGGTGAGGGGTCGCCGCCGGGATCGTCGAAGGCCTGGACGAGGCGGAAGCCGTGCTCGCTGTCGCCGTGAACGACCGTTTCGACGAGGATGTCGGCGGCGCTGAAGCGGGGCGAAGAGAAGGCGTGGAACGTGAATCGCTTGTCACCGACGACCATCCCGTCCGCCTGCCCGAGCAGGTCGGAGAGCGGGACGGGGTCGGCGGCGGCGGTGAGGGCCGCGCATGAGAACGCGGCGATGGCGGTGGCAAATGCGACGGTGCGGCTCATGCGCGGTCCCCCGGCCCCTTCCCCCCCGACACCCGCTCTTTCCCCTCCCGAGCCACCGGCCCCACCGGCCGATGGTCCTCCAGCACGGACTATCCAGCGCACGGCGCGCGGTGCCAATGAGATTTGCACAGATTTATGTGTGGCGGCGAACCCGTGCCCGGTGCGCTCGGCGTACGCCGCGGCGCCGGAGGGGGCGGGCGGTCTCCCGGTCCTTCGGCCAGGCGGGGAGGGCGACGGCCCCGGGCCGGGCTACCCCCTTCCCCCTCCCCCACTCCCGCCCGCATTCTCGGGACGATCCAACCGCCCGGGTCCGGCGTACTACGCTCCGAGCCCCTTCCGCCGGCCCGAGACCGGGGATCAGGGTTATCCGGGCGGGTCGGCCGTGCCGATCTTCTTTTTCGGAGCCCGTTGGCCCCCTGCCGTTATCCTCTGTTTGCCAGAATCCAACGGCACTGCACCAACGGCGTCAGCATGAAGGCGGGCCGCCGCCACGCCTGCCACGGGGCGCTGCCCACGCCGCCGCACGCCGGACACCGGCGCGACGGTCGGCCAAACCAGGAGTCGTACGCATGTGCGGAATCGTCGGGTACATCGGGTCGAAGCAGGCCCTGCCGCTGCTGGTCGAGGGGCTCAAGCGGCTGGAGTACCGCGGGTATGACTCGGCGGGCGTGGCGATCATGACGCCGGAGGGGTGTAAGTCCGTCCGGACCGTGGGGCGGGTGTCGATGCTGGAGGAGAAACTGGAGAAGTTCGGCGGGCTGGAGGGGACGGCGGGGATCGCGCACACGCGGTGGGCGACGCACGGGGGCGTCACGGAGTACAACGCCCACCCGCACCCGGACGACCGGCACGGGATCTGCGTGATCCACAACGGGATCATCGAGAACTACGCGGCGCTGAAGACCTACCTGAAGGAGAAGGGGCACAAGTTCGTCAGCGACACCGACACGGAAGTGCTGGCGATGCTCATCAGCGAGTTGTACGAGGGGGACCTCGAGGCGGCGGTGCAGGGGGCGCTGCGGGAGGTGACGGGGGCGTACGCGATCGCGGTGATGTGCCAGAAGGAGCCGGACGTGCTGGTGGTGGCCCGCAAGGGGTCGCCGCTGATGGTGGGGATCGGGGCGGGGGAGTACATCGTCGCCAGCGACGCGTCGGCGATCGTGGCGCACACGACGCAGGCGTTCACGCTGGAGGATTACAACGTCGTGCGGATCACGCGCGAGGGGTTCCGCACCAGCACGATCCACAACGTGCCGGTGACGCCGAAGGTGATGCAACTGGAGTTGGACCTCCAGCAGATCGAACTCGGCGGGTTCCCGCACTTCATGCTCAAGGAGATCTTCGAGCAGCCGCAGGCGATCCGGGCGTGCATCTCGGGGCGCGTGAACCGGGACGAGGGGCGGGTGGTGCTCGGGGGGCTGGCGAACTACGCGAAGGAACTGACGCGGGCGCGGCGGATCGTGCTGACGGCGCAGGGGACGGCGCTGCACGCGGCGATGATCGGGCGGTACCTGCTGGAGGACCTGGCGAAGATCCCGACGCAGACGGAGTACGCCAGCGAGTTCCGCTACCGCAACCCGATCATCGAGGAGGGGACGGTGGTGATCGCGGTGAGCCAGTCGGGGGAGACGGCGGACACGATCGCGGCGCTGCACGAGGCGCGGGAGCGCGGGGCGCTGGCGCTGGGGGTGGTGAACGTGGTGGGCTCGACGATCGCGCGGGAGACGGACGCGGGGGTGTACCTGCGCGTCGGGCCGGAGATCGGCGTGGCGAGCACCAAGGCGTTCACGGGGCAGGTGGCGGTGCTGACGATGATCACGCTGTTCCTGGCCCGCAAGCGGCTCATGAGCGCGGACACGTGCTCGGAGATGATCCGCGAACTGGAGCGGGTGCCGGAGAAGATCGACCGGATCCTCGAGCAGGCGCCGCGGATCAAGCGGGTGACCGAGAAGTACGTGGACCGGGAGAACTGGCTGTTCCTCGGGCGCGGGTACAACTACCCGACGGCGCTGGAGGGAGCGCTGAAACTCAAGGAGATCTCGTACATCCACGCGGAGGGGATGCCGGCCGCGGAGATGAAGCACGGGCCGATCGCGCTGATCAACGAAGGCATGCCGGCGGTGTTCATCGCGAACAAGGGGCGGCAGTACGAGAAGGTGCTGAGCAACATCCACGAGGTGCGCAGCCGCGGCGGGCACGTGATCGCGGTGGCGACCGAGGGGGACGAGCACATCGCGGACTACGCGCAGGATGTGCTGTACATCCCGGACATCGCCGAGCCGCTGAGTCCGATGCTGGCGGCGGTGCCGCTGCAACTGATGGCGTACTACGCGGCGCTGGCGCGCGGGCATGATGTGGACAAGCCGCGGAACCTGGCCAAGAGCGTGACGGTGGAATAAGGCCGCGATGCGGCATCCCGACACCGGCCGCTGGCTGCGCGTGGGCGCACCTGCTGTGCGCCCTTCTGCTGCCGCCGGTGGCGGTGGGGTTGTTCACCGCGCTGGGAGCATGGGCAGGACCTGAGCCCGCGAGCAGGGGACAGGGGCCGTTCTTCGTTGACGGCGACGAACTCCGGCTCTTCGGGAATGACCCGTGATGCTCAGCCCCGCCTGCCGCCCCGGGTGATCCCACCACGGCGGCCAGTGTACCCTGAACCAAGCGCGGCACGCCCTTCCCCCTCGGACGAGGGGCCGGGCGAGCCGAACGACGGGGTGAGAAAGGGGGGCCCCGGGCTTTCAGGAGGCCACGATATGGTGTCCATTGCTCGCAGCGCGGCGGCGTTGGTCTTCGGAGCACTCGTGGTCGCGGCGATGGCCGCCGCGGGGATGCAGACCGGGACGCCGACGACGACGGAAGGGAGACAGACGATGAAGGCTGTGCGGATTCACCAGTTCGGCGGGCCGGAAGTGCTCACGTACGAGGATGCCCCGCGCCCGGAGCCGGGGGAGGGAGAGGTGCTCATCCGCGTGCACGCCGCGGGGGTGAACCCCGTGGACTGGAAGACGCGGCAGCACGGGTTCCGGCGCAAGGAGTTGCCGGCGATCCTCGGGTGGGACGCCTCGGGGGTGATCGAGGCGGTCGGCCCCGGCGCCTCGAAGTTCAAACCGGGTGACGAGGTGTACGCGATGACCGACCTGGCGCGCGACGGGACGTACGCCGAGTTCGTCGTCACGCGCGAGGACGCGGTCGCGCTCAAGCCCAGGACGCTCGACCACGTTCAGGCCGCGGCGGTGCCGCTGGCGGCGCTGACGGCGTGGCAGGCGATGTTCGACACCGCGGGGCTGAAGGAAGGGCAGACGGTGCTGATCCACGGGGCCGCGGGGGGCGTGGGGCACCTGGCGGTGCAACTCGCGAAGGCCAGGGGCGCCCGCGTGATCGGCACCGCGAGCGCGGGGAACCACGAGTTCCTCAAGCGCCTCGGGTGCGACGAAGTGATCGACTACCGCACGACGCGCTTCGAGGACGCCGTGAAGGATGCCGACGTGGTGCTCGACACCGTCGGCGGCGAGACGCTGGAGCGGTCATACGACGCGGTGAAGCCCGGCGGGTTCGTGGTGTCGATCATTGGCCAGCCGTCGGAGGAGAAAGCCCGCGAGCGCGGCGTGGGGACGGCGCGGATCCTCGTGCGGCCCAATGGTGAGCAACTGGCGGAGATCGGGGCGCTGATCGACGCCGGGAAGGTCAAGCCGGAAGTCCCCCACGTCTTCCCGCTTGCGGAAGCCGCCAAGGCGCACGAGCAGAGCCAGAGCGGGCACACGCGCGGCAAGATCGTGCTGAAGGTCGTGGAGGAGTAAGACGGGGGCGGGGAGCGCGCGACAACCGCCCGCGGCTTTCACGCCGCGGGCGGCGGTTGCGCTTTGGGGGATGCGGCGGCGCGTCAGTGCTGGACGGTGGCCTGGCAGTTGAGATGGGAGTCGATGTTGTGGATCACTTCGTCCGCACCGTCGCGGATGCCGTTCTCGTTCGCGTCGGCACAGGGGTCCTCGGCAATGACAGCCGATGAGGGGCCGTCGGCAGCGGCGAGAGCGACGGGGTCGGTGGGAGTCAGCAGGTGGCCGGGGATGGAGGCGTCGGCGTGGATGCGGATGGCGGACCAGTCACCAGCGACCTGGACGGGGAGTTCGAAGTAGATGGTGCTGCCGATCTGGACGAAACCGACCAAATCGGGAGAGTCGCTGTCCACGGTCAGGGCGACGCAGAGGGCGCCATTGCCGCTGGCATCGACCCGCAGCACGTTGTAGGGACAGGTCTTGTCGAGGTCGAGGGTGATCTTCTGGCCCAGGAAACTGGCAGTGAGGGAGACGTCGGTGGGAAGGCCGACAGGACCAACGCCCACGGCGGGAAACGCGGCGGCGGTCTGCGCGACGGCGATGGTGCCGGAGAGAGAGAGGCCGTTCAAGACGGCGCCGCCGAAGCGCATGTTGAACGTCGTGTTCGCGGGGACAGCGTAGGTGCAGGCGTTGTAGGTCGTGGTGGCGTTGGAGGGGACGACGAGAGCAACCTCCGGGTCAACGGCTTCGGGGGAGAGAGCGCGGTTGTCCTCGGCAGCGCGTCCAGTGGCCTCGGCGTTGACGACGGCGCCGCCCACGATGGAGACGGTGACGGGCGTGCAAGAGTCGGGGAGGCGGGGAAGGGTGGTGTCGAGAACAAGGTAATCCTGGCTGCCGAAGGCGACCATCTGATTGACAACCTGGCCGGTGGCGGTCTTGATGACCTTCGGAAGCCACAGGTCACGGATCCGTTGAATGGTCTCGCGGAGGAGGGCGTTGTTGTTGTTGTCGCAGGCCTGCTTGGCGGTGAGGATGAGGGAGAGCGTGGCGTTGGCCTTGTCCTGTAGGTCGGAGAGACACTTGCTCCGCTCTTCGGCGGGTCCTTGACAACACATCGCGTAGTTCATCCCGATCTGTGCCTTGAGGAAGCGGATGTCCTGGCACGCCCGGCGCTCGCAGCAGGACCGCGCGGTGCACCCCCAGGCGCCCGCACCAACGGCGACCGCGACCAGCAGGACAGCACGGATGGCGGTACGCCAGCGGCCTCGCGTCCGGTGCGGAACGGAAGAGGTAAAGCGGCGGAAATGCGGCATCGATGGCGCTTCAGTCATGGTGTTGCCTCCCTCAAACAGGTGGCGTTCTGCCGCGATGCTCTCGCGCCCACGCCCGCAGCGAGTGAGAACAAGCAACGCGGCAGGCTCGCCCAACGGGGAAAGACACATCGCAACGCCTGATGGCGGCGACCCATGGGAACATGCCGAGACAGAAGCACTGCTGCCGTAGCAGTGACAGCAGGAATCTACTACTGAGGAAGAGCGGCGAGGTCAAGAGGAACGTTCATTGTTTCAGGGTGCGCCGCCACAGAAACAAGCCACAGACACACCGATGCGCGATATCGGCTGGCAAAGATTCGGAGAAAAGAGGACAAACGAAACCTTAGTTCGCTGGGGGTTCGGAGCGGTGGGTCTCGGGATGCCCGGCGAGGGTGGCTCCGAGCAAGGCGATCGTGGTCTCGCCTACGGCGGCGCTGAGGAGGATGCCGGCCAGCACGGCGGAGCCCGCGGAGGTGGAAGGGTCGCACAGACCCGTGGCCGGCAAGAGCGTCGCCACGCACGCCTGGGTGGCGCTGAAACCGGTGGCGTGCCAGCCGACCAGGTCGGTGTAAGTCGGCGGGTCGGGGATGCGGCGGAGGGCGAGCCAGAGGCCGACGATCGCCGCGTTGCCCGCCACGAGTGTCACGGTCAGGACCAGCGGCCACGCGCGGCCGTCGTCGGCGAAGCGCCACCACTCCACGTGCAGCGCGGCGACGGCGACGGCCGCGGGGATGATGGCGTTGGCGAGCGCTGCGCGGACGGCGCGGCGAGCCGATTGGCCGCGGCGTGCTGCGCCGCCCGCGATGAGACCAATGAGCATCGCTCCCGCGGGGAGGAGCGCCGCGGGCCAGCGTCCCGGGTCGGCGGCGAGGACGATCGCCGCGCAGGCGAGCACGAAGGCCCAGACGCCCGTCGTCAGCGCCGGCGCGCTGCGGCCGGCGCGCGGGACCCAGCGCATCGGCACGCCGGCGAAGGCCGAACCGCACGCGCCCGTTGCCGCGAGGCCGACGGTCAGGCCCCATGGCAGACCGAAGAACCGTCCGATCAGGACCATCACCCCCAGTTCGGCCCCCAGCGCGATGGCCGCGGCGATGGGAGCCGAGGCGAGACCCGCCGGTCGCCGCCCGCACCATGCCGCCAGGCCGATACCGACGGCCAAGAGCGCCGCGGCGGCGGTCCCCAGACGTGAGCGGTGCTGCGCGCGAGCGGCGTTGAGCGCATCGACGAGCGGGGCCTGCTCGGCGGCGTGGCGCGAGCGCAGGTCGGCGATCGCTTCGGGCGTCGGCGCGGTAGCCTGAAGGGCGATGAGGTCCGCGGCCTGGCGCGCCGTGAGCGAGTCGAGGGCGCGCCGCTCCGCGATCGCCCCGAGGTAGAGGCGCTCGTGCGCGGCGGGGGCGACGCGTCCGAGGACGGCCGGCCCAAGGAGAACCCCAGCGAGCAACCCCCCCACCACCGCCGCGGCGGGTCGGCCGCCCGCGATACCGGCCCCGCGCAGAATCCACGCGGCGGCGGCCGCCGCGGCCGCGGCAAGCGCCAGGCCGAGCAGGATGACTCCCCACGGTTCGCCGGGCATGCGCGGAGTCTACTCTGCCGATGGCGTCGGTCGGGCCCGATAACTGCAATCGCGAGTGATTGCCGTGCCTGATTGCCTGCTCGACGCCGCACACGCCGATAACCCGCGGAGACCTTCGATGGCCACGACCCCGACGATCCCGATTCCACCTCCCGCGCCCGCTTCCGCCGACGTCGGGCTGATCGGCCTGGCGGTGATGGGGGCGAACTTCGCCCTCAACATGGCGGACCACGGGTTCAAGGTGGCGGTGTACAACCGCACGACGGCGGTGACCGAGCGGTTCATCGCCGAGAACCCGCCGGAGTCGTTCGCGGGGCTGCCGGGTGGGCTGGTGCCGGCGAAGGAACTGCGCGAGTTCGTGACGGCCATCAAGCGGCCGCGCCGGATCGTGATCCTGGTCAAGGCGGGGCCGCCGACGGACGCGGTGATCGACTCGGTCGCGCCGCTGCTGGAGCCGGGGGACTGTCTGATCGACGGCGGCAACGCGATGTGGACGGACACGGAGCGGCGCGAGGCGATGCTGGCGCAGCGCGGGATCCTGTTCGTCGGCTCGGGGGTCTCCGGGGGCGAGGAGGGGGCGCGGTTCGGGCCGTCGCTCATGCCGGGCGGGCGGCCGGAGGCGTGGGAACTCATCAAGCCGATCTGGACGGCGGTGGCGGCGAAGGTGGACCCGGCCACGGGCAAGCCGCTGCTGGGCGCGGCCCCGCGGAAGCCGATCGACGCCCCCGGCGCGGCGGCGTGCACGGCGTATATCGGCCCCGGCGGTGCGGGGCACTACGTCAAGATGGTGCACAACGGGATCGAGTACGCCGACATGCAACTGATCTGCGAGGCGTACGACTTCCTGCGGCACGCGCTGGAGACGCCGGTGGAGGACCTGCCGGGGATCTTCCGCGAATGGAACAAGGGGGACCTGGACTCGTTCCTGATCGAGATCACCGCGGACATCCTCGGGCAGAAGGACCCGGTGACGGGCAAGCCGCTGGTGGACGTCGTGCTGGACGCGGCGGAGCAGAAGGGGACGGGGAAGTGGACGAGCATGAACGCCCTGGACCTGGGCGTGCCGGCGCCGACGATCGCCGAGGCGGTCTTCGCGCGGATGATCTCGGCGATGAAGGAGGAGCGCACGGCGGCGTCGCAGACGCTCCGCGCGCCGGAGATGCACCACTACGACTTCCACGTCCACCCGGACGCCCACATCGGCTCGGGCGACGGGAACTGGATCGAGGCGGTGCGCGACGCGCTGTACTGCTCGAAGATCTGCTCGTACGCCCAGGGGTTCGCGCTGATGCGGGCGGCGTCGGCGGCCAAGGGGTGGAACCTGGACTTCGGGACCATCGCCCAGATCTGGCGGGGCGGGTGCATCATCCGGGCGCGGTTCCTCCAGAAGATCACCGAGGCCTACGCCCGCAGGCCCGACCTGCCGAACCTGCTGCTGGACCCGTACTTCGCTGGGGAGATCCACCGGGTGCAGAACAACTGGCGCAAGGTGGTGGCGCGGGCGGCGGTGCAGGGGGTGCCGGTGCCGGCGTTCGCCTCGGCGCTGTCGTACTTCGACTCGTACCGCTCGGGGCGGCTGCCGGCGAACCTGCTTCAGGCGCAGCGCGACTACTTCGGCTCGCACACGTACGAGCGCGTGGACGCCCCGCGCGGGAAGTACTTCCACATCGACTGGCTCGACCCCGCCCGGCCGCAGTTGGAGGCCTGACCGATGCCCTATTCGCCGCGCAACGACGATGCGTCCGCAGGCCGTAGAGCGGCCCCGCGCCCGCTGAGCGTGCGGGACCTGCTCTCGCGGATCGCGCCGACGGCGCCCGCGCCGGTGACGATGAGCGACCCCTGGACGGTGCGGACGCCGCGGCTGCTGCTGCGGCCGCTGGCGCCGTCGGACCGGTCGGCGTTCCTGGAGATGCTGCGGGCCAGCCGCGGGCACCTGGCGCGGTTCTTCCCGCTGGGGGCCGAGGACGAGTCCGACACGGACGTCTTCGACCGGCACATGCGGCTGACGTGGTTCGCCGGGCCGCGGGCGCCGGACTGGCGGCGCGCGGCGTTCGACCGCGAGGGGCGGCTGATCGGCGGGTTCAACCTCAACGGGATCCAGCGCGGGCTGGTGTTCCGAGCCGAGGCGAACTGGTGGGTGCGCGCGGACATGACGGGGCGCGGGCTGGCGACCGAGGGCGTGCGGGCGATGCTGGAACTCGCCTTCCGCGATTTGGACCGGGGCGGGCTGGGGCTGCACCGCGTCGATGCGCTGGTGTGCCCGGAGAACGAGGCCTCGTTGCGGATCGTGCGGCGGCTGGGATTCGTCGCCGCCCGCGGCACGGACGAGGAACTGGTGATCGGCGGCGAGCGGCGGCGGCACGTGCGGTACACGCGCTGGGTCGATGTGCCGCAGCCCGAGCCGGTGGAAGCGAAACTGCCGGTTCGGTTCCGCGAGCGGCTGCGGCAGCAGGTGGCGATCCTCGAGCGGGCGACGCCGGCGATGGTGTGCGCCTGAGAGGTCGGCCTAAGCCCCCTTCCCGCACGACCCCGGCACACTCAAAATCGTGTTCTCGTGGCTGTTCCGCCCCGTTGGGGCGGCTCGGCGCTACGGCAGCCGCGTCAGGAAGCGGTCGAATCGCGGGAGGAACCAGTTGGAGCGGTCCAGCGACAGGGCCACGTGCCGCGCGCGGCCGTAGATCGCCGATTCATCGACGAACCCCAGCGAGCGCGAGTCGAGGCTCTGATCGCGGTTGTCGCCCATGACGAAGTACTGCCCGGGCGGGACGACGATCTCGGCGAAGGTGCTCGGGCTGGCCAGGCCGGGGGTGATCGCGATGGGGTGCTCGGTGCCGCCGGGGAGGCGTTCGCGGGCGAGGATCTGGCGCGCGGGGCGGCCGTCGGGGAGCGTTCCCTGGACATCGCGCTCGACGATGGTGTACGCCACCGGCTCACCGTTGACGAAGAGGCGGTTGCCCATCATCGAGATCCGGTCGCCAGGGAGACCGATGACGCGCTTGACCAGGCGGCGGCCATCTGCCGGAGAGGCGAAGGTGACGATGTCGCCGCGGGCCGGGGCGTCCCAGCGCGCGACCCATGCTCTCGTGAACGGAAAGCGGAGGCCGTAGGCGAGTTTGTTCACCCAGATGCGGTCCCCCTCGATGATCGTCGGCCGCATGGACCCCGACGGGACGTCATGCCAGTCGGCGACACTCGAGCGCAGAGGCAGGAGGACCGCCGCGACAACGACGAGCGTCAGGCACCATTCCCGCGCCGAGCGGGCGATGCGGCTGGCGCCTGTGAGCGGAGCCTCGGCGGGCTCGGGGGCAACCGCGTTGGGGGCCGCGATGTTCGGACGATCCTCGGGCGTGGGGATGGTGCTCATGCGCGTGGCGCTCCGGCTCGGGCCATGGTCTGACAAGCGCGCGTTCATCCGCCTCATGCGGAGGCCCCGGTTCTACGGGAGGCCCGCGGCCGAGTTCGGGGCAGGCCCGATAATGGACACAAGTGCCTGTGAATACATGACATAGGCATCCCAGCCCCGCGGCGTGAGAAGGTGCCGCGTCCGAGAATCTTGACAGCCGTGGACCTATGCACCACACTTGTGAACAACCTGCGCGGTTCGACGCGCGGGCTCACGCTGTGCCTGGATCGGAGAGATGAGCCATGAGTTCGTGGAGGAATGTCGTGCCCCTCGGCGCGGTGGCGCTGGGGGCGTTCCTGTGCGCTGGTGCGCCCGCCCTGGGGTCGGACGTGCTGGTGAACGTCTCATGGCAGTTTTATCAGGGCGGCCTGGCTCAGCACGATCAGCAGACGTTCCTCGACGCCCAGGACAAGTACGACAACGTCCCATTTAACGAAGTCACGCGTACGGTGGGCGGCGCGACATTCACATCCACGGCCGCGATCACCAGCAGTTCGCTCCTGGAGCCGGAGAAACTCGTCTTCACGAGCGTCATCTCGCTGAACGTGCAGGCCACCACCGCCACAGGACTCCCGCAGGGAAGAGCCGAGGCCTTCGCCGGGCTGAGCATCTATCACGCGACGTTCGAGGTCACCGCGGCCCAGATTTACAACGGGACCCAGGTCCTGCAGGGGGACGATGGCTCCTTTGGCGACGGGTCGGTCCTGTTCCCCGGAACCTATTCCTTCTTTTACTTCCGCCCCTTTGCGCTGGACGCGAACGTGGTCGCGCACTCCGGGGAGAGCCTCGACGACGCGCACGAACGCACGTACCGCTTCGAGTTCCGGCCCGTCCCCGGGCCGGCGGCGGCGGCGATGCTGCCGCTGGCGGGCCTCGCGGCCGCGAGGCGGAACCGGCGGCACTGACGTTCCCCCGCCTCCCCTGGCTGCCCCCCCACCCTCGCCCGCCGCTACGCTACCGGCCCATGGCCCGCTCCCCCGCCGCCAAGGCCGCGACCCTCACCGCCAAGGCCCGCTTCGTCATCCTGCACGGCGACGACCGGTTCCGGCAGGAGATCAAGACGGACGAGTTGCGCGCCGCGCTGGCCGCGGAGCACGGTGAGGATGGGTTCGACACCGTCCGGTTCGACGCAGCCGCGCCGGGGGCCGGGTCCGGGGGCGGAGCGGGCGGGCTGGCGGCCGAGATCCTCGACGAGTGCCGCACGATGGGCCTGATCGCCCGTCACAAACTTGTCATCGTGGACAACGCGGACGCCCTGCTCAAAGGCAGCGATGACGACGACGCGGCCCGACCCTCGCCCCGGGGCGCCCCGCGGGCCAAGAGCAACCGGCAACTCATGGAGGCCTACGCCGCGGAGCCCGCGGATGGGGCCACGCTCGTGCTGCGGGCCTCGACGTGGCGGCCGGGGAACCTCGACAAGGCCGTGGCGGCCCTCGGCCCCGCGGGGGCGGTGATCAAGTGCGAGGCCCCCGGGCCGGAGGAGGCCGTCCGCTGGGCGCAGGAGTGGGCCAAGGCCAGGCACGGGACGACCCTGAACCCCGACGCCGCGGCGATCCTCGTGGACAACGTGGGAACCAGCACGGGGCGGCTGGACGCCGAGATCGCCAAACTGGCCGCGGTGGATCCGGGCAAACCGATCACCGCCGAGACGGTGCGTCAGTTCGTGGGCTTCTCGCGCGAGGAGGAGTTCTGGCGGTTCAAGGAGACGATCCTCTCCGGCGATCCGGCGGCGGTGCTGGGGCACCTGCGGGACATGATCGAGGTGTCGCGCCACCAGCCAGTGCCGCTGGCGTGGAACTTCACGGACCTGGCGCGGCAGATCTACGGGGCCAGCCAGGGGCTGGCGCTGGGGGAGCCGCCGGCGTCGATCGGACGCCGGCTCAAGTTGTGGGGCCCGACGCAGGAAGCGGTCCTCAGGGCCGCCCGGCGCATCCCGCCCGACCGGGCCGCGAGGCTCCTGGCCGCGGCGGTCGAGACGGACGTGCGCCTCAAGACCGGGCAGGGGGACCCGGTGACCAACCTCGAGACGCTGGCGCTCCGATTTACAAGCGCTCTGGGGTGAGCGGCCGATGTAACGCCGCAGCCCCCCTGCCCGCCTCCCCGCGAGGCCGGCGGAGGCGCGGCGGCAGGAGGCCACCGCCCAGATGAGGCTCCCCGGATCGATCCCGGCACCGACGATGAACACGACCACCGCCGCGGCGCTGGTCGCGGCGGCGACGGCGCTGGCCGCGCTGACGGGGTGCGGCGGGGGCGCGGAGCCCGCTGGACGGCCCGTCTCCACGATCCCAAGCAAGCCACTCTTGAAAGGCTCGGAGGCGGGCGCGGCGGACTCCGCCGGGCAGGACAACCGCCAGGCACTCGGGCAGTACGCCTCGGACCTCCAGGCGATGTTCGAGCAACTCCGCACCTCGCCCGCGCCGCAGGCGAGCGCCGAGCCCGCGGCGGATGTGCCGGCCCCGACACGGACGACGGCACGGAGCCCGGAGCCGGAGTCGGAGCCGGTTGCGGCAGTCGAAGTGGAGTCGGTGGCGGCGGCCGAGCCCGTCACCGAGCCTGCGCCCGAGGTTGCGCAGGAGCCCGAGACGATCGAGGACCTGATGGGCCGATTGGCGGCGATGCTCGCCGCCGAGGGGGACGGCGCGCGGCCCCCGCTGGGGCGGGCGCTGCGCCTGGCCGTGCTGGAGGCCGTGCAACCCGGGGCCGGCGCGGCGGAGACGGATGCGATCGAGCGCACGCTCCTGCCGGCGGAGGCCGCGGCGCTGCGCGCGGTCCGCGCGATGATGGTGCGCCTGGGCGAACTCGGGTCCAGCGGGGCCGACGCCGCGTCGGGCCCCATGGGCGTCGCGGACGCGGTCGAGGAGTGCTCGCGGCAGTTGGAGGCCGAGCGCCCGCTGACGATCCCGACCGCGGTGTTGTGCGAGCGCGTGGAGAGTTTCGGGCGGTACACGCCGTTTGCGCCGGCACGCTTCGCGGCGGGGCGCGAGCACGCCGCGATCCTCTATGTTGAGGTGGAGCACTTCGCCCAGCGCGGCGGCGACGGGACGGGGGCGTCGGGCGCGGGGGAATGGACGACGGAACTGGCGCAGGCCGTGGACCTCTACCACGACGCGGATGGATCGCTTCAGTGGCGGCGCCCGGAGCAGGTGGTGCGCGACTCAGCGCGGCGGCGGCGCAGCGACTATTACCTTGTGCAGCGGATCACGCTGCCCGCGACGCTCTCCGTCGGCCGCTATAATCTGAAGGTCACGGTGACGGACCGGATCTCCGGGCGCACGGCCCAGGCGCGCGTGCCGGTGGAGATCGTTGCAGACCCCGCTCTGGTGCAAAAGCCTTCACGTTGAAACGTTACGATCGGGTCCGGCGACCGCCAGAGCGGCAGTCGCGAGGCGGACCATGCCGCCTTGGCGGCTCCGCGGCCCAGCGCCGGGGGGCCGGGGCGCGGCATTATCCGGCCTGCGGGGGCCAAAATCGCGTCTGGCGACCGCCGAGCAAGCCCTGGGGTCAATGGCACGCTGCGTGCGGTCGATACAGCAGGAACAACCCAAGCCGCCGACCCCCGGACGGCGACGAGCGTTTGTGCGGGTTGCAGGAAATCTCGGATCGGTTCCGGGGCCGAGCACGCGTGGAAAGAGCGAGCGCAAAGTGAGCGCACGCCTAGACTTGAGGAATCCGCCGCGAGGCGGAAGAAACTCCGCCGGAGCCCGGGGAACAAACAGGGCGTCCCGGCGGTGCGTATCGGAGGACGGACGGTTATCGGGGAAACCCGGGCCGGCCGGAGCGTCGAGGGAGGACGGACGAGGGGGCCTTAGGGCCGAGACGCCGCAGGAGTTGGCGCATGTTTGAGCGATTTACAGACCGGGCGCGGAAGGTGATGGCGCTGGCCAACCAGGAAGCGCAGCGGTTCAACCACGAGTACATCGGGACCGAGCACATCCTGCTCGGGCTCGTCAAGGAAGGGTCCGGCGTCGGAGCCAACGTCCTGAAGAACCTGGACGTTGACCTGCGCAAGGTGCGCCTGGAGGTGGAGAAGCTCGTCAAGAGCGGCCCCGACATGGTCACCATGGGCAAACTGCCGCAGACCCCGCGGGCCAAGAAGGTGATCGAGTACGCGATCGAAGAGGCCCGCAACCTCAACCACAACTACGTCGGCACCGAGCACCTGCTGCTCGGGCTGCTGCGCGAGCACGACGGCGTCGCCGCGCAGGTGCTGATGAACCTCGGCCTGAAACTCGAGGAGGTCCGCGAGGAGGTGCTGAACCTGCTCGGGGCCGGCTCGGAGACCGAGGAGAGCGGCGCCGAGACGGCGGCCTCCGGCGCCGGCGGCGGCGGCTCGGCCGCGGGCGAGGCCCGCGCCAGGGGCAAGAG
>CALAFV010000138.1 GCA_937891445.1 uncultured Phycisphaerales bacterium
GTTCGCGAAAGCGGCCGAGATCGATCAGCACGCCCCCATCCCGCATGGACGAGCCGCACCAACTGTGCCCGCCGCCTCGCACGGCGACCTTGAGCCCGCGCCGGCCCGCGAAGCGCACGGCCTCCTGAACATCCTCCACGCACGCGGCTTGCACGATCGCCTCGGGCCGACGCTCGACCTTTCGCCCGTTCCACAACAGCCCTGTGCGGACGGACTCGTACCTTGCGTTTCCCTTGAGCACGACCTCGCCGCGGACCTTCCCGCGGAGGGTGGGCCAGTCAACGTCGGTGCGCCGGGCCGCGTGGGCGCCGCTCGCGAGGCCCAGGCCCGCGGCTCCCGCGATCGCCCGGACCGCCTCCCGCCTGCTCACACCGAACGCCCGCTTGATCCGCTCCACGGTCGCCTCCTTGCCGGCCGCCTTGGGCCGGACCTCCTCTGTGCGAGAACGAGGGGACCCGGGGGACCCGTGGCTCTCAGCGGGACCGGGCTCAGGACGGTCGAGCACCAATCCGAGGGTGACCGGCCAGCCCCGGGAAATCCACGGTCGTCGGCTGGGTGAGCCAATCCGGCCGCGGTTGGTGCGTCAGCCCCTGGGGTGGATCCGCGCCTACCGATCAGGAAGGGCGCGTGTCGGACCACACACGGAGAACAGACATGATGCCGCGACATGGACGGTCCGTAGTGAGCGTCGCTGTTCTGGTTTGCCTTGCCGGGGCTGCTCCGGTGGCCGGCGCGGGGGAGCGGCCCGCCGCGGTGGCGATCGAGGATGCCCCGCCGCTGTTTGAAGGGATGGGGCCGCACAAGCGCAAGGTGACGACGACGTCGGCCGAGGCGCAGCAGTATTTCGACCAGGGGTTGACTTGGACGTACGCGTTCAACCACGACGAGGCGACGCGATCGTTCCGGCACGCGGCCAAGTTGGACCCGCAGTGCGCGATGGCGTGGTGGGGGATCGCGCTGGTCAACGGGCCGCACATCAACAACCCGGTGATGGACGAGGAGCATTCGCGCATCTGTTGGGACGCGCTGCAGCAGGCGCTGGCGCTGCGCGACAAGGCGTCGCCGGTGGAGCGTGCGCTGATCGAAGCCCTCGCGGCCCGGTACGCGGACCCTGCGGCGGGGAAACTCCCGCTGACGTTCGAGGAGCGGGCCCCGCTGGACCGGGCGTACGCGGAGGCGATGACGCGGGTTTACGAGCAGTTCCCCGATGATTCGGACGTGGCGACGCTGTACGCCGAGGCATGGATGGACACGCGTCCGTGGGACCTGTGGGACCCGGTGACGGGCGAGCCGCGCCCGGAGACGCCGGCGATCATTGCTGCTCTCGAGCACGCGCTGAAGATCAACCCGGACCACCCCGGGGCGAACCACTACTACATCCACGCGGTCGAGGCGTCGCGCACGCCCGAGCGGGCCAACGCGGCGGCGGACCGGCTGCGGACGCTCGTGCCCGCGTCGAGCCACCTGGTGCACATGCCGTCGCACATCGACGTCCGCACCGGGCGGTGGGCGCTGGCGGCGCATCAGAACCGCGAGGCGTCGAAGGCCGCCGCGGCGTACCGGAAGATCTCGCCCAAGCAGGGCTTCTACCGGGTGTACATGGCGCACAACGATCACTTCCTCGCCTACGCGTGCATGATGCTCGGGCGGAGCGAAGAGGCCCTCGCGGCGGCGCGGGCGATGCTCGACGCGATTCCGCAGCAGTGGGCGGAGGAGAACGCAGTGCTGCTGGACGGCTACGCGGGCATCGAGATCGAGGCCCTGATCCGCTTCGGCCGTTGGGATGAAGTGCTCGAACTGCGGCCGCCGCCGAAGTACCTGCCGATCACGACGGCCCTGTGGCGCTTCGGACGCGCGACGGCGCTGGCGGCCAAGGGCGAAGTGGAGGAGGCGCTCAAGGAGCAGCAAAAGTTCCGCGAGGCGGTGAAGGCCGTGCCCGAAGGGGCGATCCTGGTCATCAACCCGGCGGAGAAGGTGCTCGCCATCGCGGAGCACACGCTGAGTGGCGAGATCGCCTTCCGCCGCGGCCAGATCGACGAGGCGGTGAGCGAACTGCGCAAGGCGGTGGAGATCGAAGACTCGCTGCTGTACATGGAGCCGCCGGACTGGATCCAGCCGGTGCGGCACTCGCTGGGCGCAGTGCTGACGGCGGCGGAGCGGTTCGAGGAGGCCGAGAAGGTCTACCGCGAGGACCTGGAGCGATGGCCGGAGAACGGCTGGGCCCTCTACGGGCTGTGGCGGTGCCTCGCCGAGCAGGGCTCCGACGAAGCGCCTGCGGTGAGGAAGCGGTTCGAGAAAGCCTGGGAGCACGCCGACACGGAAATCTGGGCGACGTGCCTGTGCGTGACCAAGGCCGAGTAACCGGGATCGCCCGGGCCGTGGCCGGACGCCGGCTCACTCCGGCTTGAGGTCCGCCAGTTTGCGGGCCACGGCTTCCGTGAGGGGACCGAGCCGACGGCGGACCTCGTCATCGCCATAGGCACGCTGGAAGGCGTTGCGCAGGCGTGACGACAGGGCGTCGGAGACGCGGCCAGCGATGATCCGGCGCTCCTGATCAGGGAGCCGGTCAAAGGACCGCTTGACGGCGTCGAGGCGTTCGCTCAACTCCTTGAGCGTGGAGGCGACTGTCTCTGCGGTCGCCGCGTCGCGGACGCTGCCGAGGGCGATGGCCGTCGCGTTGATGATCGCGTCCACTTCCTCGCGGACGCTCTCCGGCGTGGCGGCGGGGGCCGCCGCGCGCGTGGGAGCCGACGCAGAGCCGGCCGTGGAGGCACGGACGACCTGCGGCGTGCCTGCATCGGCGACGCTCGCGCTGCCGCCAGTTGGGCCGCCGAGCGAGGCGATGATGAGCCATCCCAGTCCGATGCAGCCGATCGCGGGCCCGGCCCAGACCCACGCGGGCGTGGTCTTGCGGCGCTTCGGCCGGTGGTACTGGAGCGTGTGCCGGTGCGAATGGGAGCCATTGCTGCCCCCGGCGGTGTGCCTGACGGCCCCGGAAGTATGTGCGGCTGACCCGCTCGCGACGGCGGCCGCCGCGGGCGCAGGGTCGGCGTGCAGCAG
>CALAFV010000139.1 GCA_937891445.1 uncultured Phycisphaerales bacterium
GCCGGTGGCGTCGAACTTCTGGGCGTAGACGCCGCGGTTGTTCTGGTCGGTGGTCTGCTCGACGAAGGCCATGTAGGTCTCGTTGGTGGCGGGGTCGAAGGCGATGGCGGGGTTGGTGCGCATCAGGCCGGGGGTGGTGGCGGCGACGGCGCCGCCGGCGGGGAAGAGGAGCGTGCCGTCGGCGCTGATGCGCTGGACGCGGCACTGGAAGGCGCCGTTGGGGACTTCGTACCACGCGACGATCGCGCCGCCGGCGCCGTCGGAGATGGCGGGGGCGGTGTAGCCGATCTGGAGTTGGTTGGCCTCCTGGACGACGATGGGCGTGCCGCCGTTCCAGACCTGGGCGCCGGTGGCGCCGTCGAGTTTCTGGACGTGGATGCGGCGGTTGGCGGTGAAGGCGCCGGAGGTCTGGAGGATGGCGATCACGCCGCCGTCGGGGGTGGGGACCATGCGGCCGGCGTTGTAGGAGTTGGTGGCGGGGGCGATGCTGACGCCTTCGCCGCCGCCCCAGAGGAGTTCGCCGGTGGGGGAGACCTTCTGGTACCACGCGCGGCCGTTGGTCGTGGAGGAACTGCGGGAGTAGGAGACGATGTACGAGCCGTCGGAGGCGACGACGACGTCGGGGGCGTGGACGCCGTCGGCGCCGCCGGTGGAGGCGCTGATCGTGAGGCCGTGGGGGCCGAAGAGGAGTTCGCCGGAGGGGGAGATCTTCTGGAGGGCGATCTGGACGAAGGGGGAGGAGTCGTCGCGGAAGGCGACGAGCGTGTTGCCGTCGGCGTCCACGGCGAGGCCGTAGTCCTCGGTGGAGGAGAAGTTGGTGTCGGCGGCGACGATGCCGCCGGAGGTCCACAGCGGGTTGCCGCCGGCGTCGATGCGCTGGACCCAGGTGTCCCAGCCGGTGGCCTGCGTGCCGAGCCAGGAGACGACGAAGCCGCCGCCGGGGAAGGGGCGGATCTTGGGCTGGTTCTGGTCGCCTGCGGCGCTGGTGAGGATGAGGGGCGAAGCGGGATCGGTGGACCACTGCGCGGCGGCGGGGAGGGCGAGGGCGAGGGTGGAAACGACGACGAGCGAACGGGCGCGTACGGACATCGGGTGCTCCTTAGAGGACTTTTAAGGTACACCGGGGATGGGGTGTGAACCAGAAGGTTCCGGAGGGGAAGTGGGGAGAGATGGGAAGGGGAGGGAGGCGCGGCGACGGGCGGTAGGCTGGGGGCCTGATGCGGTGTCGGACGTGCGAGTATGCGCTGTGGAACCTGCGCTGGCGGGAGTGCCCGGAGTGCGGGACGCCGTTTCGGCCGAGCGAGTTCGACTTTGCGCCGATGAGCGTGCGGTTCTGCCGCCCGTCGTGCGGGCAGGAGTACTACGGCACGGGGCCGCGGGGGCACCTGTCGCCGTCGTCGAAAGCGGACCCGGGTTTGTGGCTTGTGGTGTGGGCTCCGCTGCCGTCGAGCCCGGCGTGGGGGGCGTATGTGCCGGGGCCGACGGTGACGGTGGCGACGCTGGGGGGGCAGGTGGTCACGTTTCAGGCGAACTCGCTCGGGATGTTCCTGGCGGAGCAGAACGCGCTGCGCGCGGTGGAGGGGTTGCCGCCGCTGCCGGACCCGCAGACGGTGGGGACAGGACCATGAGCAGGCAAGCGGTGAGGCTGCGGGCGGCGGAAGAGGGGGATCTGCCGGTGCTGTACGCGTATCAACTCGATGCGGAGGCGAACCGGCTGGCGGGGACCAGGCCGCGGAGCGAGGCGGCGTTCCGCGCGGCGTGGGAGCGCGGGGCGGCCGGGGCGGGGGCTGTGACGCGGGTGATCGAGTGCGGGGGCGTGGTGGTGGGGTCGGTCGCGTGCTTCGGGATGGAGGACGGGACGGACGCGGTGGGGTACTGGATCGGGCGCGAGCACTGGGGAAAGGGGTACGCGACGCGGGGGCTGGCGCTGCTGCTGGAGGAGGTGAAGCGGCGGCCGCTGCGCGCGGATGTGGCGCGGCACAACGCGGCGTCGATGCGGGTGCTGGAGCGGTGCGGGTTCAGGCTGGTGGGGAAGCGGATGGCGGAGGAGACGGAGCGGTACGTGGCGGGGGAGGTGTGGGAGTTTGTGCTGGAGTGAGGGCGGGCGCGGCGTCAGTCGGCGCCTTCGGCGATGAGGTGGCGCGGGCGGGGGAGCAGGTCGGTGAAGGACTCGGCGAGGGCCTGGGCGGTGGCGAGTTCCTCGACGGTGACGCTGTCGGCGCCGGCCTCGTGGGCGAGCATGGCCTGGCTCATGTGGGTGACGCGCGCGGTGATGTGGATGCCCGGGGCCAGCGAGCGCGCGGCGCGGCAGGCGCGGAGAGCGGCGTCGGGGTCGGGAATGGTGATGGCCAGGGCGCTGGCGCGGTCGATGCCGGCCTGGCGGAGGACGGCGGGGTCGGTGGCGTCGCCGTGGACGGCGTGGCGGCCCAGGGCCTGCTGGGCGCGCACGGTCTGCGGGTTGGCCTCGATGATGGTGAAGGGGACGTGGCGACGCGACAACTCGTCGGCCAGGGCGCGGCCCACGGGTCCGAAGCCGGCGATGATGACGCGCTGCTGCATGACGGCTCCTGTCTGCCCCCCCCTCCCCCCGGTATCCCGCCCCCCGCCCCCGCTCCCGCGCGCGTCGGCCGGGAGCGGGGGAGGCGGGGGCGCGATCAGAGGTCGTAATCGCCGGCTCGCTCCGGCTGGTATTCGATCTGCTCGACGATGATGCGGCGCGCGGTGCGTGCGCCCATGAACTGGACTTCCTCGCCCTCGCGCGCGGCGAAGAGGGCGGAGCCGAGCGGTGAGAGGACGGAGACGCCGGCGGGGACGGCGATGCCGGGGTAGGTGAGGACGTAGGTTTCGCGCTCGCCGTTGCGCGGGTCGCGGATGACCAGGCGCGTGTTCATGGTGACGACGTCGTGGGGGACGCGGCGCGGGGGGACGACGGCGGCCTGCTCGAGGATGGTCCGCAGGCGCTCGGCCGGGGGCGCGACGGGGGCGGCCGCGAGGTGGTCGAGCAGGCGCTCCTTGTCGAGACGGTTCACGATCACGTCGGAGTCTTTCACGGATCGCTCCTTTGTGGGTGTGGGTGGTGCGGTGCGCTGAAGGTCGCCGGGGGCCGCGGGACGCCGCGTGGGCTCAGAGGTGGCGGTCGCCCGCGGCCTCCGGCTGGTACAGGACGCTGAGGATGTCGCAGGCCCGCCAGTCGCCGCCGGGGACGCGGAACTCGACGCGCTGGCCGACGCGGCAGCCGAGGATGGCGGCGCCCAGGGGGGCGAGGACGGAGATCCTGCCCTCCTCGGGGTCGGCGTCCTCGGGGAAGACGAGCGTCATGATCCACGTGCGGCGACCGTCGCGGAGGCGGACGCGGGAGTTCATCGTGACGACGTCGGGGGAGAGCTGGTCGGGCGACGTCACGGTCGCCCGGTCCAGCTCCGCCTTGAGCGCGGCGAGGTAGGGACGGTCGCGCTCGTCCCCGCTGCCGGCGCTCCGGATCAGCCGGCGCAGGCGCTCGGCGTCGTCGGCGGTGACCTGGATCGTGCGATCACTCATCGCTGTGTGCTCCGAGAAGACCGCCGGAGGCGGTTGGTTCAGGGGAAGACGCCCCGCTCTTCGTACACCTGGGCGAGGCGCTTGAGGGCGGCGGCGTACGCCGCGGTGCGCCAGTCCACGCCGTGCTCCCTGGCCAGAGCGCCGACGCGGGCGTAGGCGCGGACGAGGATCTCGTTCAGGCGGCGGTCGACTTCGTCGGCGGTCCAGGAGAAGCCGCTGCGGTTCTGGAGCCACTCGAAGTAACTGACGACGACGCCGCCGGCGTTGCAGAGGATGTCGGGGAGGACGTCGATGCCGCGCTGGCGGAGGACGGCGTCGCCCTCGGGGGTGGTGGGGCCGTTGGCGCCCTCGGCGACGAGGCGGACGTTGAGCAGGCGAGCGGTGTGGCCGGTGATCTGGTTCTCCATCGCGGCGGGGATGAAGACGTCGGCCGGGGTGGAGAAGAACTCGTCGTGGCTGATGGGCTCGGCGCCGGGGAAGCCGGCGACGCCGCCGGTGCGGCGGACGTGGTCGGCGAGCGCGTCGGCGTCGATGCCGTCGGTGCAGCGGATTGCGCCGGTGATGTCCTCGGCGGCGAGGAGGCGGGCGCCGGCGTCCTTGAGGATGCGCGCGGCCCAGGAGCCGACCTTGCCGAAGCCCTGGACGGTGTAACTGAGGTCGCCGAGCGTGCAGTTGTGGTCCCTGGCCCAGCAGGCGATGAGGTCCACGACGCCCTGGCCGGTGGCCTTCTCGCGGCCGACGGAGCCGCCGGAGCCCAGGGGCTTGCCGGTGACGACGGCGCGGGCGCTGTAGCGCTGCTGCGGGGGGACGGTGGCGGCGTAGGTGTCCACGATCCACGCCATGGTCTGGGCGTCGGTGTTGACGTCGGGGGCGGGGACGTCGTACTCGGGGCCGATGTTGGCGCCCAAGGCGTAGACGAAGCGGCGGGTGAGGCGCTCGCGCTCGGCCTTGCTGAGGTTGCGCGGGTCAACCTGGATGCCGCCCTTGCCGCCGCCGAAGGGGATGTCCACGACGGCGCACTTGATGGTCATCCACGCGGCGAGGGCGCGGACCTCGTCGATGCTGACGTCGGGGTGGTAGCGGATGCCGCCCTTGAAGGGGCCCAGCGCGTTGTTGTGCTGGACGCGGTAGCCGGTGAAGACCTCGATCTCGCCGTTGTCCATGCGGACGGGGATGGTCACCGCCACCTCGCACATGGGGCGCTCGAGGATCTTGCGGATGTCCGGGCAGAGGTTGATGAGGCGCGCGGCGGCGTCGATCTGGTCCTGCACGCGGCGGTAGAGTTGCGGCGCGGGCTCGGCGGCCGGGGGCAGGTCAACCTTGAGGGTGGAGTTGGTGGAAGGACGGGCGGTCGCGGTGGACATGGGCAGTGGACTCCGGAGGGGTGAAGTGACGCAGGGGGTAGGGCAAGGGGCGTGCCAATGGAGCGGGGCGTTCAGGGGGCCGGGAAGCGGGGTGGTGGGTGGGC
>CALAFV010000140.1 GCA_937891445.1 uncultured Phycisphaerales bacterium
GAGACGGGGTCGCAGAGCCGAGCACGACGGGGCAGTTCTCGAGGTGGTCCCGCTTGATGGCGACGTCGCGGCCGTGGTAGCGGGGGAGTTGGTCCTGCTTGTATGAGTGGTCGTGCTCCTCGTCCACAACGATGAGGCCGAGGTCGGCCAGCGGGGCGAAGACGGCCGAGCGGGCGCCGACGACGACGCGAGCACGCCCGGCCGCCGCGCCCGCCCACTGGCGGTGACGCTGGGAGGCGCTGAGGCCGGAGTGGAGGACGGCCACGGTATTGTGTCCGAATCGGGCCTCGAAGCGGCCGGCGGTCTGGGGGGTCAATGAGATCTCGGGGACCAGGACCAGGGCGGTCTTGCCGCGGGAGAGGACCTCGGCGATGAGGCGGAGGTAGACCTCGGTCTTGCCCGAGCCGGTGACGCCCCGGAGAAGGTGGACGGAGAAGGAGCCCAGGGCCGCGGCGATGCCGGAGACGGCGCGGGCCTGCGCGGGGGTGAGCGTGGGGAGGGGTGAGGTGGCGTCGAGCATCGGGAGCACGCCGGGGGCGAGCGAGAGCGTCGGCGGGGCGACGATCTCATCCCGCTCGACGGTCTTGAGCAGGCCGGCGCGGAGGAGGCGGTTGATGGGGGCGAGCGTGGGGGAGGCGATCGTGTTGGCCAGGGCTCGCGGGTCGATGGGGAAGAGGCTGTCGGGAAGGGCGGCGATCGCCTCCCACGCCTTGCGGGCCGAGGGAGTGAGTGCCGAGAGGTCGTGATCGCCGCCGACGCGGGCCAGGAGCGTGCGGGTGCGCTTGCCGGTGCCGTGCTTGACCGCCGCGGGCATCATCGTCGCCAGGACCATGCCCAGCGGGCAGACGTAGTACGTGGACATCCAGCGGGCGAGGTCCACCAGGCGGCTGGGGAGGCGAGAGCCGGTGACGGAGAGGACTGCTTTGACGCGGCGCGGGTCGATGGCGGGCGAGCCGTCGGCGCCGGCGAGGAGTTCGTCTCCGCCGACGTCGATGACGATGCCGCTGGTGGGGGTGTTGCCGCGGCCGAGGGGGACCTCGACGCGGTCGCCGATGGCGACGGGGGCGTCGGTCCAGTAGGTCAGGGCCCCTTCGTCGGCGGCGGAGGACTTGGGACCGGCGGGGCGCTTGCCGTCGATGCTCCGCTCGACGGCGACGCGGACGTAGCGGCCGCCGGCTCGCTGCTGCGGCGGGGGTGCGGCCGGGGATGGGCGGTCGTCGATCTCCTCTCCGAACAGGCCGCGCATGGTGCCCGCATGGTACCGCTCGGTGATACGACCAAGCGCCGGCGGGGTGGGATCAGAACGAGCGCTATACTCGGTCCCGATGCCAGCACCAGACGAGAATCGTGCCAGCACCGGGGCCTCTCACACCGGATCGTCGTCATCGCGGCCCGTTGGACGCCTCGCGCTCCAGGACGGGACGGTGTTCTACGGGACGGCCTTCGGGGCGGTCGGGCGCGGCGGCGCAACCGCGGCGGAGGTCGTGTTCAACACGGCCATGTCCGGGTATCAGGAAGCGCTGACAGACCCGTCCTACTCCGGGCAGATCCTCGTGATGACAGCGCCGCTGATCGGCAACACCGGGGTGAACCCGCGTGACGTCGAATCGGCGAAGGTGCAGGTCTCGGGGTTCGTCGTGCGGGAACTGGCGCGGGTGTACTCCAACGCACGGGCGACGGGGGACCTGGCGACGTATCTCGCTGCGCACGGGGTGCTGGGGATCGAGGGGGTGGACACGCGGGCGATTACGCGCCGGCTCCGCACCGCGGGGGTGATGCAGGGGGCGATCACGGACGACGCAACGATCAGCGACGAGCGGCTGGTCGAGATGGCGCGGACGGCCCCGTCGATGGCGGGGCAGAACCTCGTGCCAAGGGTGGGGTGCAACAGCGGGCAGAAATGGGACGAGACGCTCGGAAGGTGGGCGCCGGCGCACGCCCAGCCGCCGCGGCGGTTCCGCGTGCTGGCGCTGGACTGCGGGGCCAAGCGGAACATCCTGCGGCACCTCAGCGAGCGGGGGTGCGACGTCGAAGTGATCCCGCACGACACGCCGGCGGAGGAGATCCTGCGGCGGTACCGCAGCGGGGAGATCGACGGGCTGTTCGTCTCCAACGGCCCCGGCGACCCTGCGGCGGTGACGCAGACAATCGAGACGCTGCGGAAGGTCATCGCGGCGGAATCGCCGGAGGCGACCGTGCCGACCTTCGGTATCTGCCTGGGGCACCAACTCCTGTCGCTGGCGGCGGGGGCCAAGACGTTCAAACTGAAGTTCGGCCACCGCGGGTCGAACCAGCCGGTGCTCAACCGGCTCACCGGGCAGGTGGAGATTACGAGCCAGAATCACGGGTTCGCCGTGGACCCGGCCTCGCTGGAGGCGGCGGGAGGGGAGCCGACCCACGTGCACCTGAACGACGGGACGCTGGCGGGGTTCCGGATGAAGGACCGGCCGGTATTTGCGGTCCAGTACCACCCCGAGGCCAGCCCTGGGCCGCACGACTCGGGCTACCTGTTCGATGAGTTCGTGCGGATGATGGCCGACCGCCGGCCGCCGTGGCAGGGGCGAACCCTGGCGCCGGTGCCGGCAACGGTCGGTGCGGGGCAGGGGGCCTGAAGAATCGCTAGTCTGTCCGGGCCTTCGACCCCGGGTGGTGCAATAACCCGCGGCGGGAGGGGTTAGACCTGTGGGTCGGTGGGCACGGTCGCGGTTCGCCCGCCCAGTAGGGCGGGGTCAGGAGGTTGGTATGCGCGGTCTAAGCGTTCGCGTGTTGGGCGGCGTCGTTGCAGGGGTGGTCTTTCTGGCGGCGGGGAGCGCGCCGGCCCAGCCGGGCGAAGGGCGCCCGGGCGGCGGCCCGATGGGCGGGTTCATGGGGCGCGACGCGTTTGAGCCGCCGGTGAACTCGGCGGACCTGGAGCGCTACGCCGCCATCCTGGCGCTGACGCCGGAGCAGAAGGAGACGGCGAAGGTCCTGCTCGAGGCGTCGCTGGCGGAGTTCCAGCCGGCGGCCAAATCGGCCCGGGACAAGCTCGAGGAGTTGCGAGCCGAGTTCCGCGAGACGCGCGATCCGTCGGTGTGGCAGGGGATGGGGGACATCATGCGGGACTACCGGACCGCGAGGACGGCCGTGGAGCGGGCGTTCATGTCGGACCTGCAGGCGCTGCTCACCGACGAGCAGGCGGCACGCTGGCCGAAGGTCGAACGGACGCACCGGCGCGAGCGGACGCTGGCGCGCGGGCTGATGAGCGGGGAGCGGGTGGACCTGGTGAAGATCGTTGAGGGGCTGAACCTGCCGGAGCCGGACAAGGCGGCGCTGCGTCCGGTGCTTGAGCAGTACGAGGCGGATCTGGACCGCGAACTGGTCAAACGCAACGAGTTGTACGACGACGCCGAGCGGCGCGGGATGGAACTCTGGCAGGATCCCGAGGCACGCGAGGAGATGTTCAACAAGGGGCGCGAGGCCTCCAAGCGCGTGCGCGACGTCAACGAGCGGTACGCGCGGCAACTGGAGGGGCTGCTCCCCGACGGGCCGCGGGCGGCGTTCACCGAGCGGGTGAAGCGTGAGAGTTTCCCCGGCGTGTACCGCGAGACCTACGCGCAGCGCGTGCTCGACGCGGCGGTGAAGTTCGCGGATCTGGATGATGCGCAGCGGACGAGCCTGACAGCGCTGCGCGACTCGTACATGCGCGACCTGGCGGCGAGCAACGCCAAGATGGAGGCGGCGATCCGCGAGCGCGAGGAGTCGGCGGACTTCGGGCAGGCGTTCTTCGGTCGCGGCGGCGGGCCGATGCAAGAACTGCGCCAGCAGCGCCGGGACCTGGACCGCAACACGGTGCAGCGCGTCCGCGACCTGCTGACGGAGGACCAGCGCTCGCGGTTGCCGGAGCGCATGGCCGACGATGAGGAAGGCGGGCGCGCGCCGGATGGCGCGATGCGCCGGCGCGGCGGTGGCGATGACGACGACGGGGATCGTCCGCGGCGCCGTCGCGGGCGCAACGACGGGGAGGCTGCGCCGACGCCGCCTCCCCCGGCGAACCCGCGGTAAACGAGCGGGTTTCCGCCGCCGCGGCCCGCGGTCACGGGCACGAGGTAGGATCGAGCGTGCAGACACCGCAGCAAGCCGCACACATCAACGCGCACACGCCGGCAGGGTCGAACGGTTCCGCCAACGGCGCCGCGTCGGGGGCGCTTGCGCCCGGCGCGGGGCCGATCTCACGCGCGGCGGATCTGCCGCCGCTGGAAGCGTCCGTCGGCGCGGTGATCACGGCCGAGGACGCGGTGCGGCTGCGCGCGGTGCCGATCTGCGCCGAGGGGGCGGCGATCCTCGTGGCGATGGTGGACCCGGGGGACTTCGCGGCGGCGGATGAGATCTCGATCCTCGCGGGCCGGCCGGTGAGGCCGGTGGCAGTGACGCCGGAACTGTTCCAGCACCTGCTCCGCAGCGCGTTCGGGGCGACCGCCGCGCAGATGGCCGCGCGTCTGGCCGGGGGGGCCGGGGACGACCCCGACGACCTGGCGAACCTCCAGGCGGTCGAGGCGGACGACGTGCGGCGGATGGCCGAGCAGCCGACGCTGATCAACCTCGTCAACCTGATCATCCTCGAGGCGGTGCGCGAGCGGGCCAGCGACATCCACATCGAGCCGTTCGAGAAGCGTCTGACGCTCAAGTACCGCATCGACGGCCTGTTGCGCGAGCGGAACAGCCCGCCGAAGAACCTTCAGGCCGCGATCACCAGCCGCATCAAGATCATGGCGGGGATGAACATCGCGGAGCGGTACGTGCCGCAGGACGGGCACATCACGCTCAGATTCGAGGGTCGGAAGGTGGACATCCGTGTCTCCACTGTCCCGACGATCTACGGCGAGAGCGTGGTGATGCGCATCCTCGACAAGGAGTCGGTAACGCTCGACCTCGAGAAACTCGGGATGCGCGAGGCGGACCGGGCGGCGATGGACCGGCTGATCGACCTGCCGCACGGGATGGTGCTGGTGACGGGCCCGACGGGCTCGGGCAAGACGACGACGCTGTACGCGTGCCTCACGAAGTTGTACGACCCGTCGCTGAAGATCATCACGATCGAGGACCCGGTGGAGTACGAACTGGCCGGGGTGAATCAGATCCCGGTGAACCCCGACCGCGGGCTGACGTTCGCCTCCGGGCTGCGGGCGATCCTGCGCCAGGACCCGGACGTTGTGATGGTCGGCGAGATCCGCGACGGTGAGACGGCGGACATCGCGGTGCGGGCGGCGCTGACGGGGCACCTGATCTTCTCGACGCTGCACACCAACGACGCGGCCAGCGCGATCGGACGCCTGCTGGACATGGAGGTGGAGCCGTTCCTGGTGGCGTCGGTGCTTGAGGGGGTGCTGGCGCAGCGGCTGGGGCGGCGGCTGTGTCAGCAGTGCCGGCGGCTCGAAGCGCTGCCGGAGGCGCTGCGGCACCGGCTGGGGCCTGCGGACCTGGCGCTGCTGCCGCGGGCGGGGGATGTGGAGGGGGCGTACGTGCCGGGCGGATGCGAGGCGTGCGAGAACGCCGGCTACCGGGGGCGGATCGGGTTCTACGAACTGCTGCTGGTGACCGGCGCGATGCGCGAGGCCGTCACCGCCGGGCGCACGGCGCCGCACGAACTGCTGCGGACGGCCCACCCGTCGCACGTGTCGATGCGGCGCGACGGGCTGCTC
This sequence comes from uncultured Phycisphaerales bacterium, assembly GCA_937891445.1. Lineage (GTDB taxonomy): Bacteria > Planctomycetota > Phycisphaerae > Phycisphaerales > UBA1924 > CALAFV01. The sequence continues at coordinate 5,679 of CALAFV010000140.1, forward strand.
AAGGCGGCGGAGGGGCTCACGAGTGTGGATGAGGTCCTCCGCGCGACGCAGGACACGGAGGATACGGTCTCCCCGGCGCGATCCTGATTCCCGACGATGCCGACCTTCCGCTACGAGACCCTGTCACCGACCGAAGGCGGCGCCGCGCAGGCGGCGCTGATCGAGGCGGCCGACCGCGCCGAG